>DATEFR010000561.1:0-3312 GCA_035280545.1 Burkholderiaceae bacterium
CCCCCGTCGATGTGATTTTTCTAAGAGTCTGCATCTGGCTGTTAATCAGCGAGCTCATTGCAGTGTATGAGTTTGTGTCAATTCAGCGCGCGCAGGCGCATCCATGCTAGTGGGCGCTGTCCTACGTGCCCGTCGAGCCGCGGTGCGCTCCTGGTCATACGCAAAGACGTGCTCGCCGGATGCGGGACTTGCGTCACGCGCTCTTCGCGGGGCCGTCGCCTGGGCGTCATCAGCGGGGCTTGCGACGCCGCCTACAATCGCGGGTCGCTTTGCGGGTGGAAACCGTCATGCTGTATCCCGAACTCTTCAAGCAGCTCGAGGCTGTGCGCTGGAACATGGACCGCGATATCCCGTGGGACAAGTTCGATGCCAGCCTGCTCAGCGAAGAGCAGGCACGCACGATCAAGATGAACGCCATCACCGAGTGGGCCGCGCTGCCCGCGACGGAGATGTTCCTGCGCGACAACCGCGACGACAGCGATTTCAGCGCCTTCATGAGCGTGTGGTTCTTCGAGGAGCAGAAGCATTCGCTGGTGCTGATGGAGTACCTGCGCCGCTTCCGCCCGGATCTCGTGCCCACCGAGGCCGAGCTGCACGAGGTGCGCTTCGAGTTCGACCCGGCGCCGGCGCTCGAGACGCTGATGCTGCACTTCTGCGGCGAGATCCGGCTGAACCACTGGTACCGGCGCGCGGCCGAGTGGCATACCGAGCCGGTGATCCAGGCGATCTACGAGACGCTCGCGCGCGACGAGGCCCGCCACGGCGGCGCCTATCTGCGCTACATGAAGCGCGCGATGCAGAAGTTCGGCGACGAGGCGCGCGCCGCGTTCGCGAAAGTCGGCGTGCTGATGGCCAGCGCACGCCGCACCGCGCAGGCGCTGCATCCGACCAACCTGCACGTCAACACGAAGCTGTACCCGCGCGACACGATCCAAAGCCGCGTGCCCAACCCCGAATGGCTGGAGCAGTGGCTGGACCGGCAGATCCAGTTCGACGCGGTCTGGGAGACCAAGGTCGTCGACCGCATCCTGCACAACCTCAGCTTGCTGATGGAGCGCAGTTTCGCCAGCGTGCAGGAGCTGAACCGCTACCGCAAGGAAATGGTGGCGACGCTGGCGGCCGCGGCGAAGGGCAGTGGTCCGCTGCCGGCCTGACGATCCGGTTCTCGCGCATGTCGACGGCCCGCCAAGCGCGGGCCGTTTTGTTTTCCGGCTTGCCAAATGCCCAGGGGATCACCTAAGATCAAAAAAGATACCGATCGGTCTCTTTTTGGGTTTCGCATGAACAAGTCCCGTATGGATCCCCCCGCGCCGCCCACGACCAAGGGCCAGCGCACACGCGCCGAGATCATCCGCCGCAGCGCGCGGCTGATGAACCGACAAGGCTTCCTGGCGGCGCCGCTGACGGCGGTCATCGACGAGACCGGCATCCAGAAAGGCGGCCTCTACCGCCATTTCGAAAGCCGCGAGGCGTTGGCTTACGCCGCGTTCGACCACGCGGTCGCCGCGGTACGCGATCGGTTCCTCGCGGCGATCCAGGGGCATGCGCATGCCTGCGATCAGTTGCTCGCGATGCTCGCCACGTATGGGCAGGACAGCGACGCCTCGACCGTGCCATTCGAGGGCGGCTGCCCGATCATGAATGCCGCGATCGAGTCCGACCACGCGCATCCCGGCCTGCGGCAGCGCGCCCATGACGCCATGCTGGCCTGGCACGGCCTGCTGGCACGCATCGTGGCGGGCGGTATCCGGCGCGGCGAGATCCGCGAGAACATCGAGGCCGATGTCGAGGCCGGCGTGGTCATTGCCTGCCTCGAGGGCGCGGTGATGCTGTCGCACCTGCACGGCAGCGTCCAGCCATTGCGGGCGGCGTTGCAGCACCTGGCGCAGCATGTCGAGCGCGACCTGCGGGCCGGGCCCGCGTCATGAGCCGGAAGTTGCTGCAAGCCGCGACGATCGCGCTCGGCCTCGTGCCGCTGATCACCGGCGTCTTGACGATGCTCGGGCTGGACGACCCGATCTACGCGGCAGCCGGGCTTCCGCGCCATCCCCTGCTCGACAGCAACCTGCGGTTCTTCGGCGGCGTCTGGCTCGGCCTGGGCGTCGCGATGCTGTGGCTGGTGCCGTCCATCGAGCGGCAGACGATCCTGTACCGGGCGCTGTGGGGCGCCGTGTTCGTCGGCGGGGTCGGCCGGTGCCTCTCATGGGCGTTGACCGGCATGCCGCCGGCGCCGTTCATCGGGTTCACGGTGCTCGAGATCGTCGGTGCGCCGCTGTTCGTCTGCTGGCAGCACCGCATCGCACAAGCCCACGCAGCCGTGCGATAGCGAACCCAGCGGTCGGGCGACAATCGCGGCCATGTCCGTTTCGTTCCTCGACAAGCTGTGTCCCCGCGCCGAGTTGCCTGCGCGCCTGGCCACGCTCGATGCGCCGGTCGTCTTCACGAACGGCGTGTTCGACATCCTGCACCGCGGCCACGTCACGTACCTGGCGCAGGCGCGCGCGCTCGGCGCGAGCCTGGTGATCGGACTGAACAGCGATGCCTCGGCACGCCGGCTCGGCAAGGGCCCGGATCGGCCCTTGAACGCCGAAGCCGATCGCGCCTGCGTGCTCGCGGCGCTCGAGAGCGTCAGCCTGGTCACGCTGTTCGACGAGGCGACGCCGGTCGAGCTGCTGAAGCTCGTGCGCCCGCAGGTCTATGTGAAGGGCGGCGACTACGACATCGAGACCCTCGAGGAGACGAAGTGGGTGCGCAGCTGGGCCGGCGAAGCCCGCGCGCTGCCGTTCGTCGACGGCTATTCGACGACCTCGCTGGTGCGGCGCATCCGCGGCTAGCCGGGCCTCAGCCCCGCCGATTCACCAACACGATCCCGAGCGCGACCGCCAGCAACGCCAGCACCAGCCGCAGCGTGATGGGCTCGCTCAGCAGCAGGGCGCCCATCAGCAATCCGAACATCGGTGTCAGCAGCGTGAACGAGGCGAGCCGCGTCGCCGGATAGTGCCGGATCAGCCAGAACCAGGCCAGGTAGCTGATGAACGTGACGATCACGACCTGGAAGATCATCGACGTCCAGGCGAGCGCCGACAGTCTTGTGGGCAGCGTCGAACCGGCGGCCAGCGCGGCGATCGAGAGCAGCAGGCCCGACACCGCGAGCTGGTACAGCAGCGTCTTCTCGGCACTCGCCTGGCTCAGCCGGGTGGCGCGTATCGCCAGTGTCGTCGCGCCCCACAGCACGCCGGCGACCACGCCCAGCGCATCGCCCACCAGTTGATGCGCGCCGGCGGCCGGCCGCGTGAAGCCCTCGGCAAAAGC
>DATEFR010000562.1:0-6792 GCA_035280545.1 Burkholderiaceae bacterium
AGTAGTAGAGATTGCGCCGCCACCCGGAGAGCGCCAACAGGCGCCGGCCCAGCAGGTGCCGGCTGGCAACGAACAGCAGGTCGATCGTGAAGCTGATCAGCAGCGCGAACACGAGGCTGACCCCGAGGGCGCGGGCCCAGGCGGCGTGGCCGGACCAGCTCGCGCTCGTCGAGGTCAGCGCGAAGTTCAAGAGCGTGAAGCCGAGCGCGAAAAAAATCGCGAAGCGCAGCGTGCGCAGCGGCCGCCAGCGCGGCAGCTCGGCGGCCGCGCTCGACGACGCGGTGGAAGAAGCGAGGTTGTCATTCATGGCAACCCAGTGTAAGAAGCCGCCGCGGCGCGGCCGACCGCATGCCGACGAATCGACAGCCGAGGCTACGAATCGACAGCGGGGCCGGCCGAACGGGCGCATGGCTTGCCTGTATCCGCGCAGCGGGGCCGCGCGTACGGCGATCTCTACAATCGCCGCACCTTTTCTCTCCCGCCCAGCACCGTATGCAAGTCAGCGCATCCAGCTTCAAGGCTTACGACATCCGCGGCATCGTCGGCCGCGACATCACCGAGACCTTCGCCGAGCACCTGGGCCGCGCGTTCGGCACCGAAGCGCGCAAGCTCGGCGAACGTGCGGTCGCGGTCGGGCGCGACGGGCGGCTCTCCGGCCCCAAGCTCGCCGCGGCGCTGATCCGCGGGCTGGCCTCGACCGGTCTGGATGTCGTCGACATCGGCGCGGTCACGACGCCGATGCTGTACTACGTCGCCGCGACACGCGGTGCGCATGGCTGCAACAGCGGCATCCAGATCACCGGCAGCCACAACCCGAAGGACTACAACGGCTTCAAGATGGTGCTGGCCGGGCAGGCCATCTACGGCGACGCGATCCAGGGGCTGCGCCGGCGCATCGAGGCCGAGGACTATGCGCAAGGCAAGGGTCGCTCGGCGACGATGGACGTCGGCGCCGAGTACCTGCACCGCATCACGAGCGACTGCAAGCTGGAGCGGCCGATGAAGATCGCAGTCGACTCCGGCAACGGCATCCCCGGCGCGTCGGCGCCCAGCATCCTGCGCGCGCTGGGCTGCGACGTGATCGAGCTGTACTCCGAGGTCGACGGCGACTTCCCGAACCACCACCCGGATCCGAGCAAGCCCGAGAACCTCGCCGACCTGATCCGCACCGTGCAGACCACCGATGCCGAGCTGGGCCTCGCATTCGACGGCGACGGCGACCGCCTGGGCGTGGTCACGAAGGACGGCCAGATCATCTACCCGGACCGGCAGCTGATGCTGCTCGCGAGCGACATCCTGACGCGCAACCGCGGCGCGCAGATCATCTTCGACGTCAAGTGCACGCAGCGTCTCGCGCCGGTGATCCGCGAAGGCGGCGGCGTGCCGGTGATGTGGAAGACCGGGCACTCGTTGATGAAGGCCAAGCTGCGCGAGACCGGTGCGCCGATCGCCGGCGAAATGAGCGGGCACATCTTCTTCGCCGAGCGCTGGTACGGCTTCGACGATGCGACCTACACCGCCGCGCGGCTGCTCGAGATCCTGTCGCGCAGCGACGACCCGAGCGCGGTGCTGAACGCGATGCCCACCAGCTACTCGACGCCCGAGCTGAACGTCGAATGCGTCGAGGGCGAGCCCAAGCGTGTCGTGCAGGAGCTGCTCGAGCGCAGCGAGTTTCCGGGCGCGAGCGAGATCGTCACGATCGACGGGCTGCGCGTCGACTACGACGATGGCTTCGGGCTGATCCGCGCGTCGAACACGACGCCGGTGCTGGTGCTGCGCTTCGAAGGGCACACGCCGCAGGCGCTGCAGCGCATCCAGAACGAGCTGATGACGGCGCTGCGGGTCGTGAAGCCCGACGCGCATGTCGCGGCCGCGGCGCATTGACGACGACGACACCGCCACGGCCTATGCCACGGCAGTCCGGGTTGGGCACGACGTGCGTGTCCTGATCGTCAAGCTCTCGTCGCTGGGCGACGTGGTGCATGCGATGCCGGTCGTCCACGACATCCGCGCGGCGCTGCCGCAGGCGGTGATCGATTGGGTCGTCGAGCCCGGGTTCGCGCCGCTGGTGCGCCGGGTCGCCGGCATCGACCGGACGATCGCCTGTGCGTTGCGGCGCTGGAGCAAAGGCTGGTGGCGCGCCGACGTGCGGGCCGAATGGCGCGCGTTTCGCGAGCGGCTGCAGCAGGAGCGCTACGACGCGGTGATCGATCTGCAAGGACTGACCAAGTCGGCGTTGATCGGCCGCGTCGCGCACCTTGCACCGGGCGGCGCGCGCTACGGCCTGGCGAACCGCACCGAAGGCGCGAGTCACGAAGCGCCGGCACGCTGGCTGGTCGACCATGCGATCCGCATCGCACCGCGCGTGCATGCGCTGGATCGCTCGCGCGAGCTTGCGGCACGTGCGCTCGGCTACGGGTTGCACGGCGCACCGCAGTTCGGCCTGCAGGCGCATCCCGCCGGCGATCCGAGCGCCGCGCGGACGGTCGTGTTCGTGCATGGCACCTCGCGCGACGACAAGCTGTGGCCCGAGGCGTCGTGGATCGAGATCGGCCAGCGTCTCCTGGCGCAAGGCCTGCGCATTGCGTTGCCGCATGCCGGCGCGGTCGAGCTCGAGCGCGCGCAGCGCATCGCGTCGGCGTTGGGCGATGCGGCCGAGGTCTGGCCCGCAATGACCCTCGATGCGCTGGTCGACCGTCTCGGCGGCGTGCGCGGCGTGGTCGGCGTCGACAGCGGGCTCAGCCATATCGCGGTCGCGCTCGACCTGCCGCACGTGCAGATCTACAACTTCCCGACCGCGTGGCGCACCGGGCCGCAGCCCGAGCACGGGCATCGGCACCAGGTTTCGGTCGAGGCGCGGCCCACGCCGTCGGTCGAGGCCGTGTGGGGGGCCTGGCAGCAGGTGCAGCACGCGCTGCTGGCGGCGCCTGCATGACGACGGGTGTCGGTTTGCGTGCACACGTCGCTCGCGCCGCCTATTCGCTCGCGTTGCGGCTGCTGCAGCCGCTCTATGCGGTGCGGCTGTATTGGCGCGCGCGGGTCGAGCCGCTGTATCGCCGCGATGTCGCCGAACGCTTCGGTTTCTATGCGGATGCGCCGTCGGCCGGCTGGGTCTGGGTGCATGCGGTCTCGCTGGGCGAGACCCGCGCATCGGCCGCGCTGATCGCCGCGTTGCGCGAACGCATGCCCGGCATGCGCCTGCTGCTGACGCACGGCACCGCCACCGGGCGCGAAGCCGGCGCCGAATTGCTGCGCAACGCGAGCGGACACCGCGACCGCCAGACCTGGCTGCCGTACGACACGCCGGGTGCGGTCGCGCGTTTCCTCGCGCACTTCCAGCCCGCGGTCGGCGTGCTGATGGAAACCGAGATCTGGCCGAACCTGTTGCATGCGGCGCGCCAACGCGGCGTGCCCATGGTGCTCGCGAGCGCACGCCTCAGCGAGAAGAGCCTGCGGCGCGGAGAGACGCTCGCGGCGCTGATGCGGCCGGCCGCCGAGAGCGTCGCGCTGGTGCTGGCGCAGACCGACGCCGATGCGCGACGGCTGCGCGAAGCGGGTGCGCGCGAGGTCGTGGTCTGCGGCAACTTGAAGTTCGACCTGACACCGGATGCCGCGCTGCTGGCCCGCGGCCGCGCGTGGCGCGCGGCGCTGGGTCGCGACGTCGTGCTGGGTGCGATCACGCGCGAGGGCGAAGAAGCGCTGCTGCTGGCCGCGTGGCGGGACCATGTGCGCGATGCGGCAGCCGGCGAGACGCATGCGCGTCCGCTGCTCGTGATCGTGCCGCGCCATCCGCAGCGTTTCGACGAGGTCGCCGCGCTGATCGCCGCGCAAGGCCACACGCTCGCGCGGCGCAGCAGCTGGACCGAAGCGCCTAGCGAGTCCGCCCTGCACGCGGATGTCTGGCTCGGCGACTCGATGCGCGAGATGCCGCTGTACTACGCGATGGCGCAGCTCGCGCTGCTCGGCGGCAGCTTCGCCCCGCTC
Source organism: Burkholderiaceae bacterium (assembly GCA_035280545.1). Classification (GTDB taxonomy): domain Bacteria; phylum Pseudomonadota; class Gammaproteobacteria; order Burkholderiales; family Burkholderiaceae_C; genus DATCSE01. Next base: position 3,985 of record DATEFR010000562.1, read on the forward strand.
GGCGGGCAGAACCTGATCGAGGCCGCGGCCTGCAGCTGCCCGGTCGTGATGGGGCCGCACACGTTCAACTTCGCGCAGGCGGCCGAGCTGTCGATCGCGGCCGGGGCGGCGGCGCGGGTCGAGACGATGGCGCAGGGCGTGGAGTTGGCTTGTGCCTGGCTGCGCGACCACGATGCACTGGCCGCGCGTGCGCAGCGTGCAACCGAGTTTGTTGCACAACACCGCGGTGCCGCGCAGCGCATGGCAGATCGTATCGCTGAACTGAGGACTCCCTCTCCCTCTGGGAGAGGGCAGGGGTGAGGGTCAACGAGTGGCGACACTCGTGCTTTTCGTTGGCCCTCACCCCAACCCTCTCCCGGAGGGAGAGGGGGCAGGGCGTCAGCCGCGCAGCAGCGTGAGCGGCGCGACCCCTTCGCTGCCTGGAAACACCTCGGTATTCAGCGTGCCTGTCGCGACCTTCAAGTGCTCGCCCAGCACGCCTTTCAGCACGGCGCGCAGATCGGTGGTCGTGCGCAGGTCGCGGCCGTCGTAGCGGTTCTTCTTCGAGAGGCCCGGCCACTCGGCGACCACGCGGCCGCCTCTGACCGCACCGCCGAGCACGAAGGCCGCGCCGCCGGTGCCGTGGTCGGTGCCCAGCGTGCCGTTGATCGCGACCTCGCGGCCGAATTCGGTCGCGACGACGACGGCGCTGCGTGCCCAGGTGCCGCTCGTCGCCAGCCCGTCGCGCAGCGCCGCGAGGCCGCTGTCGAGCTGACGCAGGTTGTTCGCGAGCGGGCCATTCGGATTGGCCTGGTTCGCATGCGTGTCCCAGCCGCTGACCTCGAGCACCGCGACCTGCGGCCCATCGGGCTGCGCGAGGAACTCGGCCGCGCGCTGCGCGAGCCCGACGAATGCGCCGCCGCGGCCTGCGTTGCCGCCGCTCATGCCGTTGCCGTTGTTCATCTCGGCGGCCATGGCCGAATCGAGATGCAGGGCTTTCGCGCGCTCGAGCGCGGCCGCGAGCGTCGCGTCGTTCGTGTACAGGCGCTCGAGGCGCGCGACCAGATCGGCCGACGGCTCGGGCAGCGCCGACGGCGCCCACGTGTCGATCTGGCCGGAGCCGCGCAGCACCAGCGGCACCGCGGTGTTCAGCGCGAGGCCTTTGGCGCCCCGTGCGTCCTTCGTGCCGAGCAGGCGGCCAAGCCAGCCCGACGTGATCTCGTACGGCCGCGCTGCGCCGCTTTCGAGCACCTGCTGCGCATCGAAGTGCGAACGGTCGCGGTACGGCAGCCCGACCGCGTGCACCACCGCGAGCTCGCCGCGGCCGTACATCGCGTGTAGCTGCGCGAGGTTGGGGTGCAGCGCGAACGGGCCGTCGAGCGCGAGCGGCGCGTTCGCGAACTGGCCGAGCGCGCCGCGGGCCGATGCGAAGTCCGCGTCGCCGACCGCCGGCACCGACGACAGCCCGTCGAGGCCGCCGCGCAGGATCACGAAGACGAACCGGTTGGCACCCGCGGAGCGCGCAGCCGCGAAGCTCAGCGTGGCCCACGGTGCGAGCGTGCCGGCGGCCAGGGCGCCGAGCAGGCGACGGCGGCGCGGATCGAGCAGGGTCGGTTCGGACATCGCGAAACTCCTGGTCATCGTGCCGCGTTCGTTCAGCGGCGTTGAAACTCGGGTGCCATCAGCAGCAGCGCCAGTGCCTGCGGCCCGTCGGCGGCGCGGTCGATCTGCGTGCGCGTGCCGACGCCGAGCAGCGGGCCCAGGCTTTGCGCCGCCAGCTGACGCGCGTCGACCCGGTTGCCGTAGCGATTGGCAAGGCGGGTGGCCCATTCGAGGCGCTTCCACACCGCATCGGGGCCCAGCCAATCGCCGGCGCGATCGCTCCAGCCGGCCGGCGACGGTGCGGCCTGGATGCGCTGGCCCAGCGCGACGATGCCTTGCGCCAAGCCGAGGCCGCCGCCGTCGCCGCGCGCGAACGCGCGGGCGTCCAGGCGCAGCAGCCGTGCCGACGACAGCACGAACTCCTCGGGGGTCTTCAGCTTGACGGGCTGCGGTTGCCAGGCCTCGGGGCTTGCGATCAGCTCGCGGTAGACCTGCGCAAGCTCGCCGTTGCCGCGCTGGTACGCGGCGGCCAGCTTGTCGACCAGCGCCGGCGGCGGATCGTCGGCGACGAAATGGCGTGCGAGCTTGGTGGCGATGAAGCGCGCGGTCGCCGGGTTGCGCGCGAGGTCGCGGATCACCTGGCGCAGCGCGTCGGGGCCTTCGGGATAGGTCTTGCCGAGCAGCGTCTTGGGGCCCGGTTCATGCCAGGCCGGGTCGAACGGCCGGGTGAGGTCCACGCGCTCGTCGCGCAATGGCACGCGCCACCCGGTCAGCACGCGCGCGAACGCGGTCACATCGGCCTGCGTGTAGATCGGGTGCGGGCCGCGTGCGCTGTCGGCCCCCAGCGTGTGCAGCTCCAGCACTTCGCGGGCGAGGTTCTCGTTCAGGCCGCTGACGCGCGGCCCTTCGTCCAGCCGCGCGGCGCGCCGTGCCTCGCGTGCGACCGCCTGCGAATGCGGCCCGGCCGACTGCGTGTTGTCGAGGTAGCGCAGCATCGCCGGGTGCGTGGTCGAGGCCCACAACAGCGCTTCGAAGCTGCCGGCGATGTGCGGCCGGATCGCATCGCGCTCGAATGCGCCGACCAGCCCGCGTGCGCTGCCTTTGGCCTGCGAGACGGTGAAGTGGTTGGCCCAGAAGAGTTGCAGCCGCTCGGCGAACGGGCGCGTCGTGCCGGCCGCGGTCAGCAGCCGCGAGCGCGCATCGGCGACGATCACCGCGCGGTAGAAG
>DATEFR010000563.1:0-6471 GCA_035280545.1 Burkholderiaceae bacterium
CCAGCGGGACGGGGGCGGGGGCGCGCGCCGGGGTCGGTGCCGGCGGCGCCCCCGCCGGCTTGGGCGAGACGCGCACCACCGTCGTGTCGCCGCCCGAGATCGGGAGCACGCGCTCGGGCGGCAGCACCGGCGGCACGGGCTGGGTCGCGACGACGGTCAGCGCGTCGCGAAACTCGAGCGCGCTGGCGTAGCGGTCGGCCGGCTCCTTCGCCAGCGCCCGGTCGAGAATCATGTCGAAGGCGGCGTACGACATGTCGTTCAGGCGACGCGTCAACGGCTCGTGCTGGCCATAGACGATCTGGTACATGATCGCCTCGTCGGCGCCGGCGAACGGCATCGCGCCGGTCAGCAGCTGGTACAGCATCACGCCGGCCGAGAACACGTCGACACGCCTGTCGAGCGGCCCGCCGGTGTACTGCTCGGGCGCCATGTAGCCGGGCGATCCGACGATGGTGTTGATGCGCGTGATCTGCGAGGTCTCGGTGCGGGCGATGCCGAAGTCGGTGATCTTCAACCGGCCGTCGCCGGAGACCATCAGGTTCGCCGGCTTGATGTCGCGGTGCACGACGCCGCTCTCGTGCGCGTAGTGCAGCGCATCGAGCAGCTGGAACATCAGGCACAGCACGTCGTTCGTCGTGAGCTGGCCGGGCTTGCGCAGGTAGTCGTTCAGGCTGTGGCCGGCGACGTACTCCATCACGATGTAGTCGAACGCCGGGTCTTCGCCGAAGTGATAGACGGAGACGATGTTGCGGTGGTTCAGCCTTCCGGCGGCCTGCGCCTCGATGCGAAAGCGCGCCGCCGCGTCGTAGTCGTTCGCGCCGGGCTGCAGCAACTGGCGCTGGATCGTCTTGATCGCCACCCGCCGGTCGATCACCGGATCGTGCCCGAGGTACACGACGCCCATCGAGCCGCGCCCGATCACGCCGCGGACCGGGTACGGACCGATGCGCAGCGGCTGTTCGTCGGACGCGCTCAGCATCTGCGGTGGCAACGCGGCGCTCATGCTTCGAGCATCTTCATGGCCTGCTCGAGGCTGCGACGCATGCGGGTCAACGACTGGGTCAGGCGGCCGATCTCGTCGCGGCCGCCGCCCTTGAACTCGGGTGCGGTCATCTCGCCCAGGCTGACGCGGTCGGCGAGGGCCGACAGCTTGGTCACCGGCCGGATCACCAGGGCCCACAGCATCAGGTTCAGCACGATGCCGACGGCGAGGAAGATGCCGACCAGCGACACGATGAAGACGCGGAAAGTCTGCTCGGCGCGTGTCAGCGGCACCGACATCGGCACCGAGACGACCTGCGCGCCTATCACCTCGTTGAGCTTCCAGCCGAAGCCGTTGGCCTGGCCGTACTTGTCGATCAGCGTTTTCGGGGCGCGCTCGACCGTGTCGTGGCAGGCGAGGCATGCCGGGTTCGTGATGCGCAGCGGCCGGGCCACGTAGAGCACGCGGCCGAGCGGCGTGTCGCGCTGGCCGACCAACTCCTTCTGCTCGGCCTGGGCGCGGAAGCGCCCGACGATGTCGGCCTCCCAATCGACGGCGCGGTCGCGCGGGTTGGTGGGGTTCAGCGTCGCTTCCTTGTACCCGTAGTCCGGGAATGCCTTCGAGAGCTGGTTCAGCACCTCGGTCGCCGAGTACGCCGGGATCGACTGCGGCAGGAACGAGTACTTCATCTGCGTCTCGAGCAGCGGCTTGATCTGGTCGTTCGTGTAGGTGCGCACCGCGATCGCCTTCTCCATCGTCAAGCGCGCATGTTCGAGGATCTCGTCCATCGCGTTGCGCTGCAGCAGCTCGCGCGAGACGTAGGCGCTGCCCGCCAGGCCGGCGAGGAAGACGATGAGGAAGATCAGGTTGAACTTGAACAGCAGGCGCATGACGGATCCTTGGTCGTGGTGGACCTCTCAGTTCGGCGAACTGGCTGGGTTTTCCGGGGTGGGGGTGGGCGACACGGCGATGGGATTCGGTTTTGAATCCGGGGGATTGGGGGCAGGGGAAGTCGGCGCCGGGTTTGCGGCGCGCGCGCTGTTGACGGGCTTGGCCACGCTCGGAGGCGGCGGCTTCTTCGGCAGGAAGCGCTCCGGATACAGCACGCGTTCCCACTCGGTGTGCGCGCCGAGGTTCGCGGCCACCTCGGCGCGAAACGCGCGATCGGCGGCACGCGAGCGCCACTGCCTGGACAACGCGAGGCGGATCCCGGATTCGGCGTGCAGCCAGGGGCTGACGTCGGCGTACTGGATCGCGCTGATGGGCTTGGGTGCGACGATGCGGCCGGTGAAGAGCGCGGCCCGGGCCGGCAGGCGATCGCGGAACTGGCGCGGCAGCAGCTGCAGGAACTCGCCGCCGAGGTTGGCGCCTATCGTCGGCTTGTCGGCGTTCGCTGCCTGGTTCACGAAGTCGTTGGCCCTCAGGCCGCTGGTCGCGCCGCGCGCGATCAGGCGAGCGCTGCCGCTCTCGACGAACAGCTCGTAGCCCTTGGCCCGCACCCGCGCGACGATGGTGGCGCCCGGGGTGGCGAGTTCGAACGCCGGCGTCAGGAAGTCGGCCTCGGCCGGCGCCTTCGGCACGGTGGCCAGCTTGATCCACCCTTCGAGCAGATAGAACTGCGCCGGGGCGCTGGTCGTCTTCGGCGGCGTGAGTTGCGGCTTCAGCAGCAGGCGGCCCTTCTCCGAGATCGCGACGATCGTGCCGTCCTCGAACTCGATCTGCGCGAACGCATCGGCCGCGGTCTCGACGATGTCGCCGTCGGCCAGCGCAACGCCCTCGGCCAACGCATAACGGGTGGTCTGGCGCACCAGCGTCGCGTCGCCTTGCAGGATGGTCACGAGCGCGGGCACGGCAGCCGACGCGACGCTTCCCAGCGTCAGCAGGCACAGGCTGAACAGCCAACGCGTCGTGTGTTGCAAGAGCCGTGAGTCCACGCTGACTCCTTCGCGATTCGTGCATTGATCTTCGTGTTCGACCCTCGGGGAGTCAATGCCGAGGCACCCCTACTTTGGCGGGGGCGGAACAGGCCTCTCTTCCCGTAGAGAAGCGCGTTCGAATCAGAGATGAACCTCTAAATCAGAGGTGGTCCTCTAGAAACGCGAGCAGCTGTTCGGCAAAGCGCGCCGGTTCGCTGACATGCGGCGAGTGCCCGGCACGTTCGTAGACCGAGACCGTGGCATGCGGTACCGCCTGGCGGTAGTAGGCGTCGAGCGCGAGCCCTCGGTAATGCGCGCTGCGTGCGCCCAGCACGACGCACAGCGGCACATCGAGGCGCGGCATCAGTCCCCGGAAGTCGGCGAGCGCGAGCGACTCCGCGAGATCGAGCAGCGCGGACGCGTCGACGTGGCCCAGCCAGTGCCGCAACCAGCGGCCCAGAAGCGCGTCGGGCGCGAGGCGCCGGCGCAGCCACGCGCCGCTCGCGCCCTCGACCTCGTGCAGCACGGTGTCGACGAGATTGCGGCGCGCTCCGGCGATCAGGCCCAGCAGCATCGCCGCGCTGCAGTTGCCGAACATGCCGAGGCGCCAGGCGTCGTCGGTCACGATGCGCGGCGACTGGTCGACGAGCGTGACTGCCGCGACCCGGCCCGTGCCGTGGCGCTGCAGGTAACACAGCACCGCCAGCGCACCCATCGAATGGCCGACCAGCGCGGCGCGCTCGAGCTCGAAGTGGTCCAGCATCTGGGCCAGGTCGCCCGCGAGTCGTGCCAGCGTGATGGGCCGATCGGGCAGCGGCTGGCAGTGGCCATGGCCGCGTGCGTCCCACGCGAGCACACGGTGTCGCGCGGCGAGCCTGCGCGCGACCGGCATCCAGTGGCGATGCGAGCAGCCCAGGCCATGGACCAGCACGACCGGCGGATCGCCGGCGCCGAGCATGCGTACCGGGATGGCCTGGCCGTCGTCGGCTTCGAACTGCTGCAGATGCCGGTCGTGCGACGGGCCGCGGCCGAGCAGATGGAGGTTGCGCAGTCCGCGCAGCAAGCCGGCCACCCCCGCGATGCGTCGAAGAGGGTCGTCGGAAGAGCCGGGGTCCATGGCAGCAGCGCGATCGTACGCCGTGCCGCGCACAAGAAAAACTGAACCGCCTCGTCAGGCGCGGCAACTCATCCCCTGCTCGCGAAACAACGCCACTAGCATTCGGATTGCCTCCCTTGTTCGAGGAGTGATGATGAGCCTAGCCCACTGGACGACGCGGTTCCTGCCCGGGAACGCGCAGGGCCGCGACCTGCAGCCGGATGGTCAGCGCCGCGGATCCGACCACGACGGTTCGACGAGCGAGCCGTCGCGAGGCGATGCACCGGAGTCCTTCATCGGCAGCCGCGTCGGCGCCTACCTGATCACCAAGCGGTTGGGTACGGGCGGCGTCGGCGAGGTGTTCAAGGCCGTCGATGTGATGCTCAAGCGCGAGGTCGCGATCAAGGTGCTGCGCGATGAGCTCGCGGCCGACCCGCTCTTCCTCGAGCGCTTCAACCAGGAGGCGCGGCTGCACGCCCAGCTCAGCCATCCCAACGTCGCGAGCGTCCATGCGTTCCTGCACGAAGGCGACAAGCAGTTCCTGGTCATGGAGTACGTGGCGGGGATCTCGCTCGATGAGTTCATCCGCACCGGCGGCCCGGTGCCGGTCGAGCGGGCACTGGGCATCTTTCGGCGTGCGCTCGACGGCATCGAGCACGCGCATCACAACGGCATCGTGCACCGCGACATCAAGCCGGCGAACATCATGCTGGCCGACAACGGCCAGGTGAAGGTCATGGACTTCGGCATCGCCCGTGCCCTCGACAGCCAGGAGCACCTGACGCGCCTCGGCCAGGTGGCCGGCACGGCGAGGGCGATGTCGCCCGAGCAGATCCGCGGTGCGCAAGCCGATGTGCGCTCCGACATCTATTCGCTGGGCATCGTGCTGTACACGCTGCTGGCCGGCCGGGCTCCGTTCGATGGCGAGAGCGACCTCGCGCTGATGAGGGCCCAGGTGGAACAGGCGCCTCCGCCGCTGCGCGGCCTGGTCGACAACCTCTCCCCCGGGGTCGAGGCCGCGGTGATGCGGGCGCTGGAGAAAGATCCATCCGCCCGCTTCCAGACCGTGGGCGAGTTTTCCCGTGCGCTCGATGCCTGTCTCGTCGGACCCACGACGACCCCGCGGCCGATCCCGAACGGGCCCGACCCGGGGACGTCGCCGAGAACGGCCTTGAATCCTGCGCTTCACGAGGTGTCGCCGAGAACCGTGGTCAATCCTGCGGTTCATCACGATGCGTCCTCGAGAACCGTCATGAATCCCGCGGTTCACGATGCGCCGCGCAAGCCGGGCCGTCGCGTCGGTGCCGTCGCACTGGCGATCCTCGCGCTGTCGGCGGGGACCGTGCTGCTCTGGCCGCACCTCGCCCGTCGCGAAGCGCCGGCGGCCGCGACGCCTGCACCCACCGCCGTTTCGCCGGCCGTCCGGCCAGTCGCCCCGACGCCTCCTGCGGAGCCCGTGGCGGCTGCTCGGATTCCAGAGCCGTCCATCTCGGAGCCAGCCTCTGGCGCCATCCCGCAGCCGGCGCTCGCACCGCCTGTCATCGTCGAGCCCGTGGTGCCCCGCACGTTGGCCATCGTCCGCCTGCCTTCCGACGGCAACGCCGAGAGCCGGTTCAAGCCCGGCGAGCGCGTCAGGCTGCTGGTGACGACCAGCCACGATGCGCACGTCTACTGCTATCTGCAGGACGAGGCGCGACGCATCGTGCGCTTCTATCCGAACCGCTTCAGCAAGAGCGCCCTGGTGAAGACGGATGCGCCATTGGAAATACCAGGCGCGATGGGTTTCGAGATCGTCGCGAACACGCGCAACGTGACCGAGACGATTGCCTGCTTTGCGAGCGAGCGGGACGTGGCGGCCCAACTTCCCGCAGCGGTCCTCGGCACCGACTTCGCGACCCTGCCGGCCACCTCGCTGGCCCAGGTGCGCAGCGCGTTCGCACGCAGCGCCGGCGAGACGCTGGCGGAGGCGAGCTTCCGCGTGGAGTTCAAGTAATTCGCGTCGCGCGTATCCCTCGTCTTGGGGGGAAACGCTTTGAACGCTTTCGGCCCCGGCCGCAACCCATTGTTCGGATGGCCTGCAAACGACTGCAACGCCACCAAGTCCCTCACCACCACCTCTTAGGAGATTGAAATGCAGATCAAAGACCTGTCCCTCGAACTCGATGCCAAGGCCCTGACCGCTGTGCGCGGCGGTGGTGCGACGGGCATCAATGCCGGCGCCATCGTCATGGGCCCGGTGGTTCAGTCCGGCGGCGCCGGCCTGAGCTTCGGCAGCCCCGTCACCAACGCGAACGTTCAAACGCCGACCCTGACGCAGACCAACGTCAACTTCGACAACGACACCGCCGCGCTGATCGGCTCGGCTGTCGGCCTGTTCCAACAAGCGTAAGCCCCAACCCTTCACCCGCCAGGAGAACTCTCATGCAGATCAAAGACCTCGAACTGAGCCACGAACTGAGCCGCGAAGAGCAAGCCGC
>DATEFR010000564.1:0-2400 GCA_035280545.1 Burkholderiaceae bacterium
CCCGGCAAAGCCGGATCCTCGGCGGTAGCTTGATGGCGGACGTCGCTGCGCTCGCCCGACAACACAACAAAGAGAGTCGATGATGTTCACGAAGATCCTGATCGCCAACCGCGGCGAGATCGCCTGCCGCGTCATCAAGACGGCGAAGAAGATGGGCATCGCGACCGTGGCCGTCTACTCCGAGGCGGACCGCGACGCGCTGCATGTCGAGCTGGCCGACGAGGCCGTGTTCATCGGCGCGGCGCCGAGCCGCGAGTCCTACCTCGTGATGGACAAGATCATCGCGGCCTGCAGGCAGACCGGCGCGCAGGCCGTGCACCCCGGCTACGGCTTCCTGTCCGAGAACGAGGAGTTCGCGCGCCGCGTCGAGGAGGAAGGCATCGTCTTCATCGGCCCGAAGCACGGCGCGATCGCGGCGATGGGCGACAAGATCGCGTCGAAGAAGCTCGCCGGGGCTGCGAAGGTCAACACGATCCCCGGCCACAACGCGGCGATCGACACGGCCGAGCATGCGGTCGAGATCGCCAAGGGGATCGGCTACCCGGTGATGATCAAGGCGAGCGCGGGCGGCGGCGGCAAGGGCCTGCGCGTCGCGTTCAACGACAAGGAGGCGCTCGAGGGCTTCACCTCGTGCCGCAACGAGGCGCGCGCCAGTTTCGGCGACGACCGCGTGTTCATCGAGAAGTTCGTCGAGGAGCCGCGCCACATCGAGATCCAGGTGCTGGGCGATGCGCACGGCAGCGTCGTCTACCTGTGGGAGCGCGAGTGCTCGATCCAGCGCCGGCATCAGAAGGTGATCGAGGAGGCGCCCAGTCCGTTCCTCGACGACAAGACCCGCCAGGCAATGGGCGAGCAGGCGGTGGCGCTCGCGAAGGCGGTGAACTACCAGTCGGCCGGCACGGTGGAGTTCGTCGTCGGCAAGGACAGGAGCTTCTACTTCCTCGAGATGAACACGCGGCTGCAGGTCGAGCACCCGGTGACCGAGTGCATCACCGGGCTCGACCTGGTCGAGCAGATGATCCGTGTGGCCGCCGGCGAGAAGCTCGCGTTCACGCAGGCGCAGGTCGCGCGCAACGGCTGGGCGATCGAATGCCGCATCAACGCCGAAGACCCGGTACGCAGCTTCTTGCCGAGCACCGGGCGGCTCGTGACCTTTCGTCCGCCGGCGGCGAAGCTGGAGGCGGCGCGGCCCTTGCCTCCGGTTCCGCTCGCGGGAGAGGAGCGGGAGCAGGCCTTCGGCGGCATACGGGTGGATACCGGCGTCTACGAGGGCGGCGAGATCCCGATGTACTACGACTCGATGATCTGCAAGCTGATCGCGTACGGCACCGATCGCGCCGACGCGATCGCGAAGATGCGCGACGCGCTGAACGCGTTCGTGATCCGCGGCATCTCGAGCAACATCGCGTTCCAGGCGGCGCTGCTCGCGCACCCGCGCTTCGCCGCCGGCGCCTTCAACACCGGGTTCATCGCCGAGCAGTACCCCAAGGGTTTCGACCCGGGCGCGGTGCCGCATGCCGATCCGCACTTCCTGCTGGCGCTGGCGGTCGCGACGAACCGGCGGCTGCTGGCACGCTCGGCCGGCATCAGCGGGCAACTGCCGGGGCACGAACTGCAGATCGGCGAGGACTTCGTCGTCGTGCGCACCGATGCCGGCGGCACGCGGCACCAGACGCCGGCGCACGTGCTGCTCGATGGCGGCGTGCACCGCGTGACGATAGGCGCGCCGGAGACGGCGTCGCGCTATGCGATCCGCTTCACGAGCCCGCTGCGCGACACGGCCCAGCACGGCGAGGTCAACGGCCGGCCGTTCGCGGCGCAGATCGAGCGGCTGATGCTCGCATTCCGCGTCGGCCATCATGGCGCGCAGGTCGAGGCGCGGGTGCTGTCGCCGCGCGCCGCGGAGCTGAACGCGCTGATGCCGTTCAAGGCCCCGCCGGACCTGTCGAAGTTTTTGCTGTCGCCGATGCCGGGCCTGCTGGTCGACATCGCGGTGGTGCCTGGCCAGCAGGTGCGTGCCGGCGAAAGGCTTGCGGTCATCGAGGCGATGAAGATGGAGAACACGCTGATCGCCGCGAACGATGGTGTGATCGCGAAGGTCCAGGCGGCCAAGGGCGAGAGCCTGGCGGTGGACCAGGTGATCCTCGAGTTCCAATGATGAGCACACGGCCATTCAACGTTCTTGGCATCCAGCAGATCGCGATCGGCGCGCTGGACAAAGCGCGGTTGCGCACGTTGTGGGTCGACAAGCTCGGGCTGGCCGTCACCGGCACCTTCCGCTCCGAGCGCGAGAACGTCGACGAGGACATCTGCGCGATCGGCAGCGGACCGTACACGGTCGAGGTCGACCTGATGCAGCCGCTGGATCCCGACAAGAAGCCGGCGGTGCAGACCACGCCG
>DATEFR010000565.1:0-4636 GCA_035280545.1 Burkholderiaceae bacterium
TTAATCCATTCTCAGCCTGTCAGCCCTCGATCGCCTTGGCAAGAATGGTCAACCCTTCATCGAACACCGAATCCTCGATCGTCAGCGGATACAGGAAGCGCACCACGTTGGCATGGACCCCGCAGGTCAGCAGGATCAGCCCGGCTTCCTGCGCGCGCTGCTGCACCTGCTTCGTGAACTCGGCGTCGGGCGTGCCATCGGCCTTCGCGAACTCGACCGCGACCATCGAGCCCAGCCCGCGCACGTCGGAGATGCGCGGCGCCTTCTTGCGCAGCGCGTTCAACGTGTCGACGAGCTTGCGGCCCAGACGCTCGGCGCGTTCGTTCAGTTTCTCTTCCTCGATCACGTCGAGCACCGCATGCGCCGCGGCGACCGCCAGCGCGTTGCCGGCGTAGGTGCCGCCGAGGCCACCGGGAGCGGGCGCGTCCATGATCTCGGCGCGGCCGCAGACGGCCGAGAGCGGCAGCCCGCCGCCCAGGCTCTTGGCCATCGTGATCAGGTCGGGCAGCACGTCGTGGTGCTGCATCGCGAACCACTTGCCGGTGCGCGCGAAGCCGGTCTGGATCTCGTCGGCGATCAGCACGATGCCGTGGCGGTCGCAGATCTCGCGCACGCTGCGCATGAACTCGGTCGGCATCACGTAGAAACCGCCCTCGCCCTGGATGGGCTCGACGATGATCGCCGCGACCTGCTCGGGGTCGATGTCCGACTTGAACAGTTGCTGGATCGCACGCAGCGAGTCGGCCGTCGTCACGCCATGCAGCGGCACCGGCGCCGGCACGTGGTAGACGCTGCCGGGGAACGGCCCGAAGCCGCTCTTGTACGGCACGACCTTGCCGGTCAGCGCGAGGCCCATCAGCGTGCGGCCGTGGAACGCGCCGCCCAGCGCGATCACGCCCGGGCGGCGGGTCGCGGCGCGTGCGATCTTGATCGCGTTCTCGACGGCTTCGGCGCCGGTCGTGAAGAACGCGGTCTTCTTCGCATGCGTGCCCGGCGTCAGCTGGTTCAGCCGCTCGGCCAGCGACACCACGCTCTCGTACGGCACGACCTGGTAGGCCGTGTGCGTGAAGTGCTCGAGCTGATCGGCCACCGCCTTCATCACACGCGGATGGCGGTGCCCCGTGTTCAGCACCGCGATGCCGGAGCCGAAATCGATGAAGCGCCGGCCTTCGACGTCCCACAGCTCGGCGTTGCGCGCACGCTCGGCGTAGAACGGGAAGCCGATGCCGACGCCGCGCGGCGTCGCCGCGATGCGGCGCTGGTCGATCTGCGCATTGCGGCCGGCGGTGGCGCGCTCGGCGGCGCTGGCTTGGGGGGCGGGACGAGTCTTGTGGGTGGCGATGCTCATGGGGACCTCGCGGCGAGCCCTCGCGGGCCCGATTGGACTTGACACGAGCGGCAGTCTAGGTCCAGATTGGCCCCATTGGTGGAACCAATCATGGCCTATTTGATGGAACCAATATGAACAACCGGATTCCGCTCGGCGCCGCCTTGCACGCACCGCGCAGTGCCGGTCTGCCCGACTTCGTGCAGCGCCAGTTCGACCCGCGCAGCGACCTGCCGCACCACCGCCAGCTCTACACGATCCTGCAGGCCGGCATCCGCGATGCGCTGCTGCCGGCCGGGCTGAAGCTGCCGCCGACCCGCGTGCTCGCCGAGTCGCTCGGCATCGGGCGCAACACCGTCGTGCACGTCTACGAGCAGCTCGCGCTGGAAGGTTACGTGCAGGCCGGCGTCGGGCGCGGCACGTATGTCGCCGCGGTCGGTCCGCGGCTGGTCGATCGTTCGATGCCCAGGCCCAAGCGCAGCAGCGCGCCGCTGCGGCTGTCGACACGCGGCGAGCGCACCGTCGCGCAGGCCGGCGCCAGCCCGCGGCAGTGGGGCGCGTTCGCGCCCGGCGTGCCCGAGGTGCGACTGTTCCCGGCGCAAGTCTGGAACCGGCTGCATGCCCGCGTGTGGCGCAACGCGGCGCCCGGCCAGCTGACCTACGCGACCGGCGCGGGCGATCCGGGGCTGCGCCAGGCCGTCGCCGAATACCTGCAGGGCACGCGCGGCGTGGTCTGCCGCGCCGAGCAGGTCGTGATCACCAGCGGCACGCAGCAGTCGCTGTGGCTGATCGCCCAGCTGCTCGCCGATGTCGGCGACGAGGTCTGGCTCGAGGACCCGGGCTACTGGGGCGCGCGCAGCGTGTTCGGCGCGGCCGGCCTCGCGGGCGTGCCGGTCGCGGTCGATGCCGAGGGCCTCGCACCATCGCCCGAGCAGCTGCGCAAGCCGCCGCGGCTGATGTTCGTCTCGCCGTCGCACCAGTACCCGACCGGCGCGCTGATGAGCCACAGCCGGCGCCGCCAGCTGCTCGACTACGCAGCGGTGCATGGCGCCTGGGTCGTCGAGGACGACTACGACAGCGAGTTCCGCTACGGCACGCGCCCGCTGCCGGCGCTGCAAGGTCTGGACGAGCACCACCGCGTCATCTACCTCGGCACGTTCTCGAAGACGCTGTTCCCGTCGCTGCGGCTCGCGTATCTGGTCGTGCCGCCGGATCTGGTCGACGGCTTCACGCGCGCGCTCAACGAGCTGTTCCGCGAAGGCCAGACGATGCAGCAAGCGGTGCTCGCGCGTTTTCTCGCCGAAGGCCACTATGCAAGCCACATCCGGCGCATGCGCGCGGTATACGGTGCGCGCCACGATGCGCTGATCGCCGCGATCCGGCAGGAGTTCGGCGAGACGCTGCCGGTGATCGGCGGCGATGCAGGCCTGCATCTGGTGCTCGGCTTGCCGGGGCGCGTCGACGACCAAGCCGTCGTGCAGCAGGGCCTGCGCGCGGGCGTCGCAACACGCCCGCTCTCGATGTACCAGATGCGCAAGAGCAAGCCTGCGCGCGGGCTGGTGCTTGGTTATGCCGCGGTGCCCGAGGACGAGATCGCACCGAACTTCGCGTTGCTCGCGAAGGCGATCGCACCGCTGCTCTGACTCCCTCTCCCTCTGGGAGAGGGCGGGGGTGAGGGCCAGCGAGGAGAGCCGACCTCGCAAAGCAGGCGCGGCTCGTTGGCCCTCACCCTGACCCTCTCCCAGAGGGAGAGGGAATCACGCGCGGGTTCGTCATGCTTTGCCCTGACAATCGCGCGATGGACCGCGCCGCACTCCCTCTGCTCACCGACTCTTCTGCGGCACCGATCGCCCCGCGCTGGCCTGGCCAGCTCGCCGCGATCGACATGGGCTCCAACAGCTTCCGCCTCGAGATCGGCCAGCTGATCGACGGACGCTACCGCCGCGTCGACTACCTGAAGGAAACCGTGCGCCTGGGCGCCGGGCTCGATGGCGAGGGCGTGCTGACCGAAGAGGCCGCGCTGCGCGGCCTCGCCTGCCTCGCACGGTTCGCGCAGCGCCTGAAGGGCTTCGTCCCGTTTCAGGTGCGCGCGGTCGCAACGCAGACGCTGCGCGAGGCGAAGAACCGCGATGCGTTCCTGGCCCGCGCCCGCGCCGTGCTGGGCTTTCCGATCGAGGTGATCTCGGGCCGCGAGGAAGCGCGGCTGATCTATGCCGGCGTCGCGCGGCTGCAGCCGTCCGATGCACATAGCCTCGTGATCGACATCGGCGGGCGTTCGACCGAGATGATCCTCGGCCACGGCCGCAAGTCGCTGCGCGCCGAGTCGTTCCAGGTCGGCAGCGTCAGCCTGTCGATGCGCTACTTCGGCGACGGGCGCTTCACCGAAGCAGGCTTTCGCGAGGCGCAGATCGAAGCCGGCGCCGAGCTCGAGGAAGCGCTGGAGCCGTTCGCCGCGGTGCACTGGCAGGAGGCGCTGGGCTCGTCGGGCACGGTCGGCGCCGTCTCGCAGCTGCTCGCCGCGAGCGGCGTGACCGACGGCCGCGTCACGCCCGCCGGCCTGCGCTGGCTGATGGAGCAGTGCCTCGCGGCCGGCAAGGTCGAGAAGCTGAACCTGCCGGGCCTGAAGGAAGACCGCCGCGCGGTGATCGCCGGCGGGCTGGCGATCCTCTACACGCTGGCCGCGCACTTCGGCATCGAGTCGCTGCAGCCGGCGCGCGGCGCGTTGCGCCAGGGCGTGATCTTCGATCTCGACGAGCGGCTGAAGGCCACCGAGATGCGCCAGGACGGCCACGACGTCCGCGACGCCTCGGTGCGCGAGCTGCAGCGCCGTTTCATGGTCGACATGCAGCAGGCGCAGCGCGTCACGACGGTCGCCGAGCAGCTCCACGCCAGCGTGCAGCCCAAGGCCGGCCCCGAGACGCGGCGCGAACTGCTGTGGGCCTGCGCGCTGCACGAGATCGGCATGATGGTCTCGCACCACGACCACCACCGGCACAGCGCCTACCTGCTCGCGCACGTCGATGCGCCGGGCTTCTCGCAGAGCCAGCTGCGCCGCGTCGGCGAACTGGTGCTGGGGCAGCGCGGCGGGCTGCGCAAGATCGAGATGAGCCTCACGCAGGAGGACGTCGCCTGGCAGGTCCTGTGCCTGCGGCTCGCGATCATCGCCTGCCATGCGCGCGGCGACGTCGACCCTGGCGCGCTGGACCTGAAGCGCTCGGGCGGCCACGCGACCCTCGGGTTCCCGCCCGGCTGGACGCAGACCCACCCGCGCACGCTGCACCTGCTGCGTGGCGAGGCCGACGCATGGCG
>DATEFR010000566.1:0-4492 GCA_035280545.1 Burkholderiaceae bacterium
CTGCGGCGGGTCGAGGAGACGCTGGCCCGCCTCGATCTCGCCGGCCCGCGGGCACGCTGCATCGCGGCCGACGCCGGCACGCCGCCCGCCTGGTGGGACGGACATCCCTTCGACGCGATCCTGCTCGACGCCCCGTGCAGCGCCTCGGGCATCGTGCGACGCCACCCGGATGTGCGCTGGCTGCGCCGCGCCAGCGACATCGCCGCGCTCGCCGCGATCCAGGCTCGCCTGCTGGACACCCTGTGGCCGCTGCTGCGCGATGGCGGTCGGCTGCTGTACTGCACCTGTTCGGTGTTCAAGGCCGAGGGGCAGCACCAGATCGACGCTTTTTTGCAACGCAACCCGCAGGCGCGGCTGGCCAGCCACCCGGCATCGCCGGGCCATCTGCTGCCGCTCGCGGACAATGGCATCGAGCCCGCGGCGCCCGGTACGAACCCAGCCGCCGACGGGTTTTTCTACGCACTGATCGAAAAGACCTGAGGCCTCTCGTTTCCCATGCACAGCGCGGCACGTGATCACGGCACAGCCCGGCCCCGCGCGATGCGAAGCGCGTCTTGGGCCCGGAACTGGCTGACCCGTGCCGCCTGCATGCTGGCGAGCCTGGCGCTGCTGCTGGCGGCGCCGCTGCGGGCTTCGGAGCCGGAGTTGGCCAACTTCGAGGTGACCCACAACAACGACGATGGCGTGCTGCTGAGCTACGCCGTCAACTTCGAGCTGCCGCGCGGCGTCGACGAAGCGCTGGGCAAGGCGGTGCCGCTGTTCTTCGTCGCCGAGGCTCAGGTGTTTCGCAGCCGCTGGTACTGGCGCGACCAGCGCGTCGGGCACGCGGTGCGGGTCTGGAAGATCGTCTACCAGCCGCTGAGCTCGACCTGGCGGGTCACGTTCGGCGGCCTCAGCCAGAACTACACGAGCCGCGACGAGGCGTTCGCCGCGATCAGCCGCGGTTCGCGCTGGAAAGTGGCCGAGTCGGGGCAGATCGAGGAGGGCAGCCACCACTACCTCGAGTTCAGCTACCGGCTCGACACCTCGCTGCTGCCACGCCCGATGCAGATCGGCGTCGGCGGGCAGGCCGACTGGTCGCTCGCGGTGCAGCGCACGCAGAAGATCAACTGAGCTACAACTCCGGGATGACCAAGGCCAGCCGCTGGGCGCTGCTGATCTCGACGGTCGCCGCCACCGGCGCCGGGCTGGTGCTCGCGTTCCTGCTGTCGATCGCGACCAACAATCCGGCGCTGTACGAACGCCACTACGTCTGGCTGTTCTGGGTCAACGTGATCGTCGCGGCGCTGCTGCTGCTGGTGATCATGATCGCCGCGGCACGGCTGATGCTGCGGGTGCGGCGCGGCAAGTTCGGCAGCAAGCTGCTGCTCAAGCTCGCGGCGATCTTCGCGCTGGTGGGCGTGGTGCCGGGCGTGCTGATCTACACGGTCAGCTACCAGTTCGTCTCGCGCAGCATCGAGAGCTGGTTCGACGTGAAGGTCGAAACCGCGCTGGACGCGGGGCTGACCCTGGGCAAAGGCACGCTGCAGACGATGCGCAGCGATTTGGCTTCGCGTACCCGGCTCGCCGCCGAGCGGCTCGGCGACACCCCGGTCGCGGCCCAGCCGCTGCTGCTCGAGCGCCTGCGCGAGCAGCTGGCGGCGCAGGACATCTCCATCGTCGGCGCCGCCGGCCAGACCTACCTGACCACCGGCGGCAGCACGCCGCGCCTGATGCCCGAGCGCAGCGCGCTCTCGCCGGGCCTGTTGCGCCAGGCCCGCAGCGCCGGCTCGGCCAGCGAGCTGCTCGGTCTCGACGAAGACACCGCCAACCCCGCGAGCGCCGCCAATGCGCGGGTTCGCGCGCTGGCCTACATCCCGACGACCACGTTCACGCTGGGCGACGAAGAGCGCTACCTGCTGGTCACGCAGGCGCTGCCGAGCACGCTCGCGGCCAACGCGCTCTCGGTGCAGGGCGCGTACCGCGAGTACCAGCAGCGCGCGCTGGCGCGCGGCGGCCTGCGCAAGATGTACATCGGCACGCTGACGCTGGCGCTGGTGCTCGCGGTGTTCGGCGCGCTGCTGCTCGCCGCGACGCTGGGCAACCAGCTCGCCCGTCCGCTGGTGCTGCTCGCCGAGGGCGTGCGCCAGGTCGCGCAGGGGGATCTGAGCGCGAAGCCGGTGTTCGCGTCGCGCGACGAGCTCGGCGGCCTGACCCGCTCGTTCGCCGACATGACCACCGAGCTCTCGGAGGCGCGTGCGCTGGTGCAGCGCAGCGTCGCGCAGGTCGAAGGCGCGCGCGCGAACCTGCAGACCATCCTCGACAACCTGACCGCTGGCGTGATCGTGTTCGATCGAAACGGCCTGATCGACACCGTGAACCCGGGCGCCACCCGCATCGTGCGGCTGCCGCTTTCGGCCTACCGCGGGCGCAAGCTCACCGAGGTCCCGGGCCTGGGCGCGTTCGCGGGGGCCGTCGAGCAGCGCTTCGAACTGCATGCGACCAGCCCCGAGGCCGGCGAGCGCGACCACTGGCAGGATTCGTTCGAGCTCAAGCCCGAGCCGGGCGATGGCCGCGAGCGCGACACCATCATGCTGCTGGTGCGCGGCGCGGCGATGCCGCAGGGCGCGCGGCTGATGGTGTTCGACGACATCACCGAGCTGGTCTCGGCACAGCGCATCGAGGCCTGGAGCGAGGTTGCGCGGCGCCTCGCCCACGAGATCAAGAACCCGCTGACGCCGATCCAGCTCTCGGCCGAGCGGCTGCAGCACAAGCTCGCCGCCAAGCTCGAGGGCAGCGACCAGGCGATGCTCGCGCGTTCGGTCGACACCATCGTCAACCAGGTCCAGGCGATGAAGACGCTGGTCAACGAGTTCCGCGACTACGCGCGGCTGCCGTCGGCCCGGCTGGTGCCGCTGGACCTGAACGGGCTGGTCAGCGAAGTGCTGGGCCTGTACGGCGCGCCGCAGGAGGCGGGCCGGCTGCACGCCGAGCTCGCGCCGGCGCTGCCGCCCATCATCGGCGACCACACCCAGCTGCGCCAGGTCATCCACAACCTCGTGCAGAACGCGCTCGACGCGGTGGCCGAGCAGGAGGACGGGCAGGTCAGCCTGGTCACCGAGGTCGCGCGCACCGAACAGGGCCAGCCGCGCGCGGTGCGCTTGCACGTGATCGACAACGGGCCCGGCTTTGCCGACAAGGTGCTGAAGCGCGCGTTCGAGCCTTACGTGACGACCAAGAGCAAAGGCACCGGCCTCGGGCTCGCCGTGGTCAAGAAGATCGCCGACGAGCACGGAGCGCGCATCCGCATCGCCAACCTGGCGATGGACGCCGCGGGAGCCGCTGACGCGGCCCGTGCCCCGGCGCCGTCCGGCGTATCCGCTTTGACCCGGGGCGCGCAAGTGTCGCTATCATTCGGCAAATTCGCAACAGTCGACGACGCGCAGGCAATCGCGGCAGCGCCCGCCGATTCGAGCGCGCACTGATCCTCTTCACGGTGCTTCATGGCCACCATCCTTGTTGTTGACGACGAGCTGGGCATACGCGCCCTGTTGTCCGAGATCCTTGCCGACGAAGGCCACACGATCGAACTGGCCGAGAACGCCGCCCAGGCCCGCGCGGTCCGCGAACGCATGCGGCCCGACCTGGTGCTGCTCGACATCTGGATGCCCGACGTCGACGGCATCACGCTGCTGAAGGAATGGGGCGCGACCTCGCTGCTGACCATGCCGGTCATCATGATGAGCGGCCACGGCACGATAGACACCGCCGTCGAAGCGACCAAGTTCGGCGCGATGGCGTTTCTCGAAAAGCCGATCACGCTGCAGAAGCTGCTGCGCGCGGTCGAGCAAGGCCTGGCGAAGCCGAGCTCGCGCGCCGCGGCCAGCAAGCCGAACTCGCCGCTGAACCACCACCACAGCGAAGCCGGCCTGACCGTCGAAGCCGCGATGACCGGCGGCGCGATGCTGCCGACCACGCCGCTGATGCTGGGCCCGCAATCGGAACAGAGCTTCGACCTCGACCGCCCGCTGCGCGAGGCGCGCGATGCGTTCGAGAAGAGCTACTTCGAGTTCCACCTCGCGCAGGAGAACGGCAGCATGACCCGCGTCGCCGAGAAGACCGGGCTGGAGCGGACCCACCTGTACCGCAAGCTCAAGCAGCTGGGCGTCGACCTGTCGCGCAACAAGCGCGGCGGCGGGCTGGTCTGACGCGCGCGGCGCCGCGCACTTCGCAATCCTTCACGCTTGCCGGCCGGCCGTGCGTCGGCGGGGGCGTGGTGTGCCGCTACGATCGCGCGTCCTTCACAGCGCCGGCCGTCGGTCGGAACCTCATGAACGATCTGAAGACCCTCGCCGGCCTCGCCATCGCGTCGGCACTGTTCGCCGGTTGCGCCACGCAGAAGGCGCCGACGACGGCTGCCGCCGCTCCCGCCACGAACACCGCCAAGCCGGCGGCTGCCGATGCCGCCGGCACCCGCATCGTCAAGTCGCGCGACGGCCGTTTCGACGGCGAG
>DATEFR010000567.1:0-9973 GCA_035280545.1 Burkholderiaceae bacterium
CCTGCGCGAGCGGCAGCGGCTCGCCGGCCGCGCTGCGCAATTGCCATTCGACGAGGTCGACGCCGGTCAGCGACTCGGTCACCGGATGCTCGACCTGCAGCCGGGTGTTCATCTCCATGAACCAGAACGACGGATCGTCTGTCTCGGTCGCCGCATCGAGCAGGAACTCGACGGTGCCGGCGCCTGCGTAGCCGACCTCGCGCGCAATCGCGACCGCGACATCGCCCATGCGCCGGCGCAGCGCCGGCGACACCGCGGGCGACGGCGCTTCCTCGATGATCTTCTGGTGCCGCCGCTGCAGCGAGCAGTCGCGTTCGCCCAGATGCACGACATGGCCGTGCGCATCGGCGAACACCTGGATCTCGACGTGGCGCGGCGCGAGCAGCGCGCGCTCGATCAGCAGTCGCGCATCGCCGAACGCGGCCTGCGCTTCGGCCGCGGCACTCGCGAGCGCGTCGTCCAGCGCCGACGCATCGTGCACCAGCCGCATGCCGCGCCCGCCGCCGCCGGCCGCGGCCTTGATCATCACCGGCAAGCCGAGGCGCCATGCTTCGCGGCGCAGCGCGGCGGGCGATTGGTCGTCGCCGTCGTAGCCCGGCAGCACCGGCACGCCGATCGCGGCGAGGCGCTGGCGTGCGCGCGACTTGTCGGCCATCGCCTGCATCGCGGCCGGCGGCGGGCCGATCCAGACCAGCCCGGCATCGAGCACGGCCTGCGCGAACGATGCGTTCTCGGACAGGAAGCCGTAGCCCGGGTGCACGGCCTGCGCACCGCTCGCCTGCGCCGCCGCGAGCATCGCCTCGATGCGCAGGTACGAATCGGCCGCACGCTCGCCGCCGATCGCGACGACACGGTCGCAGGCTTGGGTGTACGGCGCGTCGCGATCGACATCGGACGCGACCGCGATCGTGCGCAGCCCGAGCCGCCGCGCGCTGCGCGCGATGCGCGTCACGATCTCGCCGCGGTTGGCGATCAGCACCGAGTCGAACGGTGTCGGCGTCACGTGCTCACCCGCGCGTCGGCAGGATGTGCATGGACTTGCTGATGATGCCCAGCATCACCTCGTCGGCGCCGCCGGCGATCGAGGCGAGCCGGCCGTCGCGGTACAGGCGCGAGACGCGGTTGTCCCAGGTGTAGCCCATGCCGCCCCAGTACTGCATGCACGCATCCGGCACGATGCGCAGCAGCCGGCTGGACTTGAGCTTGGCCATCGACGCCCACTCGGTCACGTCCTGGCCCGCGATGTATTTCTCGGTGGCCATGTAGACCAGCCCGCGCAGCGATTCGACCTCGGTCTTCAGCTCGGCGAGCTTGAAATGCACGACCTGGTTGTCGAGCACGCTCTTGCCGAAGATGGTGCGCTCGCGCGCGTAGGCGATCGTTTCCTCGATGCAGTTCAGCAGCCCCTGGATCGCATTGGCCGCGGCCCACAGGCGCTCCTCCTGGAACTGCATCATCTGGTAGGTGAAGCCCATGCCTTCTTCGCCGATGCGGTAGCGCTGCGGCACGCGCACATCGTCGAAATGAATCAGCCCGGTGTCGCTGGCCATCATGCCGATCTTGCGGATCTTCTTCGCGCGGGTGATGCCGGGCGTGTCCATCGGCACCATGACGAGGCTCTTGTTCTTGTGCGCGGCACCACCGCTCGTATTCGCGAGCACGCACATCCAGTCGGCCTGCAGCGAGTTCGTGATCCACATCTTCGCGCCGTCGATCACGTAGTCGTCGCCGTCCTTCCTGGCGGTGGTCTTGATGTTCGCGACATCGGAGCCGGCGCCGGGCTCGGAGACCCCGATGCAGCCGACCATGTCGCCGGCGATCGCCGGCGCGAGGAACTGGCGCTTCAACGCGTCGGAGCCGAAGCGCGCGAGCGCCGGCGTGCACATGTCGGTCTGCACGCCGATCGCCATCGGGATCGCGCCGCAGTTCACATGGCCCAGCGTCTCGGCCATGATCACCGAGTACGAGTAGTCCAGCGCCATGCCGCCGTAGTCGGCCGGCTTGGTCAGGCCCAGCAGGCCGAGGTCGCCGAGCTTCTTGAACACCGCGTGCGCGGGGAACGCCTCGGCGGCCTCCCACTCGTCGACATGCGGGTTGATCTCGTCGTCGATGAAGCGCTTCAGCGTGCGCTGGATCTCTTCGTGCTCGTGGGTGATCTGCATGGACTGGCCTCCTGATCCGGTCACGGGCGGGCGACGCCGAACTGCACCGGCCGCAGTGTGCGCCGCTCGGCCTCGTCGCACACCGCGAGCGCGAGGGCGAGCACGCGGCGGGTGTCGCGCGGGTCGATGATCCCGTCGTCGAGCAGCAGGCCGGAGGTATAGAACGCGTGCATCTGGCGTTCGAAGGTCTCGACGATCTTCGCGTTCAGCGCGGCGAGCCTGGCTTCGTCGAGGGGCTCGCCTTTGCGCGCGGCGGCTTCGCGCATCACGATCTCCATCGTGCCGGCCGCCTGCTGCGGGCCCATCACCGCGGTGCGCGCCGTCGGCCAGCTGAACACGAAGCGCGGGTGGAAGCCGCGCCCGCACATGCCGTAGTTGCCGGCGCCGAACGAGGCGCCGCAGTGGACCGTGATCTGCGGCACCGTGGCGTTCGACAGTGCCTGGATCTGCTTCGCGCCGTGTTTGATCATGCCGGCGCGCTCGGCCTCGGTGCCGACGATGAAGCCGGTCGTGTTCTGCAGGTAGACCAGCGGCGTGCCGGTCTGGCAGCAGGCCTGGATGAAGTGCGTGACCTTGGTGCTGCCGGCCGGGTCCAGCGGGCCGTTGTTCGTGATCAGGCCCACCGGGTAGCCGGCGATGCGGGCATGGCCGCAGACGGTGGCCGGGCCGTGGTCGGGCTTGAACTCGAGGAGCTCGGACGCGTCGACGATGCGCGCGATCGCCTGGCGCATCTCGACCGGGCGGCGCAGGTCGTCGCCGAACAGGCCCAGCAGCTCGTCGGCATCGAAACGCGGGGGCGTCGCGTCGGGCCAGTGCGCGAGCGGCTGCCAGCCCAGTGAGGCGATCAGCTCGCGGGCGAGTGCCAGCGCGTGGGCGTCGTCATCGGCGACGAAGTCGGCGAGGCCCGAGATGCTCGCGTGCATCTCGGCGCCGCCCAGCGCCTCGTCGTCGGCGATCTCGCCGGTCGCGGCCTTCAGCAGCGGCGGTCCGGCGAGGAAGGCGCGCGAGCGGCCGCGCACCATGATCACGCGATCCGACAGGCCGGTCATGTACGCGCCGCCGGCCGTCGACGAGCCGTGCACGACGCCGATCACCGGCAGCCCGGCCGCCGACAGCCGCGCGAGCATCCAGAACGCGCTGCCCCCGTGTATGAACTGCTCGACCTTGTAGTTCAGCAGGTTCGCCCCGGCCGATTCGATCAGGTGCACGAACGGCAGCCTGTTCTCGAGCGCGATCGCCTGCGCGCGCTGCAGTTTCTCGAGGCCACGCGGCTGCAGCGCGCCGGCATCGATGCCGGCATCGTCGGCCACCAGCATCACGCGCACGCCGCTGACCACGCCGATGCCGGCAATCGTGCCGCCGCCGGGGACGGACTTCGCGGGGTCGGGCACGTCCTGCAGCCAACCGGCCAGGGTGGACAGCTCGAGGAACGGCACGCCCGGGTCGAGCAAGCGCGCGACGCGCTCGCGCGGCAGCAGCTGGCCGCGCTTGTCGAACAGCGGCTTCGTGCGTTCGCTGGCGGCACGGGTACGCGCTTCGAGGCTGCGCCATTCGGCGATCAGCGCGAGCGCGTGAGCGCAGTTCGCGGCGTACGACGGGTCATGCTTGTCCAGCGGCAGATCGACTACCGGCATCCTGCAGCTCCCGCGGGATCAATCACGCAGCACCTTCGGCGTGGCGGCGAGATGGAACCCGTTGAACGCTTCGGTGCTGCCGCCGCTGCCGACCTGCGGCCAGATGCGCTTCGCGTTCGGCGCGGCGCCGTCGATGCGCAGGCACGCGCCCGAGATGAACGCGGCGGCTGGCGAGAGCAGGAACACGATCGCCGCGGAGACCTCGCTTTCGGTGCCGAGCCGGCGCAGCGGCACGAGCTCGCGCATGCCGCGTATCGTCTCGCGCATCGCGGGCGGGTACTGGTCCATGCCGCTGGAGGCGATCCATCCCGGCGCCACCGCGTTGACGCGCACCGGCGCCCATTCGAGCGCGGCCGTCTCGGTGAAGTTCAGCATGCCGGCGCGTGCGGCGCCCGAGTGGCCCATGCCGGGCATGCCGCCCCAGATGTCGGCGATGACGTTGACGATGGCGCCTCCGGATCTCGCCATCCACTGCGTCATGCATTCGCGCGCCACCAGGAAGCCGCCGGTCAGGTTGTTGCGCACGACCGCGTCCCAGCCCTTCGCGCTGATCGCGGCGAGCGGCGACGGGAACTGCCCGCCGGCGTTGTTGACCAGCCCGTCGATGCGGCCATGCCGCGCGAGTACCGACGCGACGGCGGCCTGGACCGCGTCTTCCTCGCGGATATCGCACACGTGCGTCGAGCAGACAGCCCCATTCGCTTCGATCTCGGCGCGCACCGCCTCCAGCTTCTCGGCCTTGCGCCCGACGATCGCGACCGCCGCTCCCAGCGCGGCGAGCTCGTGCGCGGTGCAGCGGCCTATCCCCGAGCCGCCGCCGGTCACGATCACGACTTTCCCGGCATACAGGCCGGGCACGAACACCGAACGGTAGGGGGAGGACATGGCCGGTGCGGATGCAGCAGCGGAGGTCACGTTTCGATTCAACCAAGCACTTGCTTGGTGCTTGCGAGGCAGTGTGCGCGTGCCGATAATCGCTTGTCAATCGGCGGCGACCAGAGCCGATGCCCCAGGAGGCGACCACGATGGCCCACGCGATGATCTTCGAGGCCGTGCGCACGCCGCGCGGCAAGGGCAAGAAGGACGGCAGCCTGCACGAGGTCAAGCCCATCGACCTGCTGGCCGGGCTGCTGACGCAGCTGCAGCGGCGCGTCGGCTTCGATCCGGCGCAGCTCGACGATGTCGTGATGGGCGTGGTCTCGCCGGTCGGCGAACAAGGCTCGGTGATCGCGAAGACCGCGGCGTTGAAGGCCGGTTGGGACTTCCGCTGCGCCGGCATGCAGATCAACCGCTTCTGCGCGTCGGGCCTAGAAGCCGTGAACATCGCGGCGCAGAAGGTCGCCAGCGGCTGGGAAGATCTGGTGGTCGCCGGCGGCGTCGAGAGCATGTCGCGCGTGCCGATAGGCTCGGACGGCGGCGCGTGGGCGCAAGACCCGGCCACGAACTTCGCGACTGGCTTCGTGCCGCAAGGCATAGGGGCAGACCTGATCGCAACCCTGGGTGGCTGGGGCCGCGACGACGTCGACCGTTATGCGCTGACATCGCAGCAGCGTGCGGCCGCTGCGCAGGCCGAAGGCCGTTTCGACCGCTCGGTGATCGCGGTGGAGGATGAACTGGGCCTGGCCGTGCTCGAGCGCGACGAGTTCATCAAGCCGCGCACGACGCTCGAAGGCCTGGGGCAGCTCAAGCCCGCGTTCGACAGTCTCGGCGCCATGGGCTTCGACGCGGTGGCGCTGGCGCGCTACCCACAGGTCGAGCGCATCCGCCACGTGCACACGGCCGGCAATTCGTCGGGCATCGTCGACGGTGCCGCGGCGGTGCTGATCGGCAGCGAGGCGAAGGGCCGCGAGCTCGGGCTGACGCCGCGCGGGCGCATCGTCGCGACCGCGCTGTCGGGCGCCGATCCGACCATCATGCTGACCGGCCCGATGCCGGCAACGCGCAAGGCGCTCGCGAAGGCCGGGCTGACGCTGGACGACATCGACCTGTTCGAGGTCAACGAGGCGTTCGCCGCGGTGCCCTTGCGCTTCATGGCCGAGATGGGCGTTGCGCACGAGAAGGTCAACGTCAACGGCGGCGCGATCGCGCTGGGCCACCCGCTGGGCGCGACCGGCGCGATGCTGCTGGGCACCTTGCTCGACGAGCTCGAGCGCCGGGCGCTGAAGCGCGGGCTGGTCACGTTGTGCGTCGGCGGTGGCATGGGCATCGCGACCATCATCGAGCGACCCTGACACGCGTATCTCCGTTCGCGCTGAGGTATCGAAGCGCACGCGCCCTTCGATACCTCAGGGCGAACGGAGACCTGGCGCCAGCGGCTTCGGAATGAGGACCGACCATGCACACCATCCGCTACGACCTCGACACCACCACCGGCATCGCCACGCTGACCTTCGACGAGCGGGGCTCGCCGGTCAACACGATGCGCCCCGAGTGGCAGCACGACATGGCCGCTGCCGCAGACCGGCTGGAGCACGACAAGCCGCAGCTCAAGGGCGTGCTGCTCGCCTCGGCGAAGACCACCTTCTTCGCCGGCGCCGAGCTCAAAGGCGTGCTGAAGCTCAAGGCCGAGGACGCCACCGAAGGCTTCAGGCGCATCGAGGCGTTGAAGCGCAGCTTCCGGCGCATCGAGACGCTGGGCCGCCCAGTCGTCGCGCTGCTCAATGGCAGCGCGTTGGGCGGCGGCTGGGAGGTTGCGTTGGTGGCCCACGCGCGCTTCGCGCTGGACGACCCGAAGATCCGGTTCGGCACGCCCGAGGTCACGCTGGGCCTGATCCCGGGTGCCACGGGCATCACGAAGACCGTGCGGCATCTGGGGCTGATGGCGGCGCAGCCGTATCTGATCGAAGGCCAGTTGTTCGATCCGCGTGTAGCGGTCGAGCTCGGCTGGGTGCTGGGTCTCGCACACGATGCCGAGGCGCTGCGCAAGCTCGGGCTGGCGTGGATGGCGGCGAATCCGCAGGCGATCCAGCCGTGGGACAGTCCCGACTACAAGATCCCGGGGGGCACACCCGCTGCGCCGAAGATCGCGGCGGCGCTCAGCGTGGCGCCCGCGATGCTGACTGCGAAGACGCGTGGGCTGTATCCGGCGACGCAGGCGATCCTCGAGACCATGGTCGAAGGCGCGCAGGTCGACTACGACACCGCGACCCGCATCGAGAGCCGCAAGCTCGCGCGTGTCATGGTCGGGCAGACGACGAAGAACATGGTCAGTGCGTTCTTCTTCGATTTGAACGCGATCCGCTCGGGCAAGTCGCGCCCGCGGGATGTGCCGACATGGAAGCCGGCGAAGGTGGGCGTGCTGGGCGCCGGTTTGATGGGCTCGGGCATCGCGCATGCATGTGCCTCGCGCGGGCTGGCCTGCGTGCTGAAGGACGTCAGCGTCGAGAAGGCGAGGGCGGGCTTCGAGGCGGTGCGCAGGATCGTCGCGCCTCAGGTGGCCAAAGGCCAGCTCGGCGAAGCGCAGCAGGCGGAGATCCTGAACCGCATCGTGCCGACGGCCGATGCGGCAGACCTGAAGGGCTGCGAGCTGATCGTCGAGGCGGTGTTCGAGCAGCGCGGGCTGAAGGCGGCGGTCACGAAGGAGGCCGAGGCGATGCTGGCCTCGGGCGGCGTGTTCGCGTCGAACACGTCGACGCTGCCGATCACCGGCCTTGCGCAGGCGAGTGCGCGGCCCGCCAAGTTCGTCGGGCTGCACTTCTTCTCGCCGGTGCATCGAATGAAGCTGGTCGAGATCATCCGCGGCCGGCAGACCGACGACGAAACGGTGGCGCGCGCGTTCGACTTCGTCGTCGCGCTCGGCAAGACGCCCATCGTGGTCAACGACTCGCGCGGCTTCTTCACGAGCCGCGTGTTCGGCACCTATGTGATGGAGGGCGTGGCAATGCTGGACGAGGGCATCGCCGCGCCGCTGATCGAACATGCGGCACTCGCGGCCGGCATGCCGGTCGGGCCGCTCGCGGTGCTGGACGAGACGTCTCTCGCGTTGTCGGTGCACGTGCTGGACCAGACCCGCGCCGACTTCGCGGCCGAGGGCAGGACCTACGAGCCGGGTCGCGGCGAACGGCTGGTCGAGCGCATGGTGAAGGAGCTCGAGCGCCGCGGTCGTGCGGGCGGCGGCGGGTTCTACGACTACCCCGCCGGCGCGGCCAAGCAGCTCTGGCCGCAACTCAAGACCTTGTTCGAGAAGCCGGGTCTGGCGGTGGACGTGGCCGAGCTGTCGCAGCGGCTGTTGTATCGCCAGGCCATCGAGACCGCGCGCTGCCTGGCCGAAGGGGTGCTGACCAGCGCGGCCGATGCGAACATCGGCTCGATCTTCGGCATCGGCTTTCCGGCCTGGACCGGCGGCGCACTGCAATTCATCGAGTCGGAAGGGCGCGAGCGGTTCTTGGCGAATGCCGATGCGCTCGCCGCGCGCCACGGCCCGGGTTTCGCGGTCGCGCCGGCGGTGCGCGAGGCGATCGCGGCGCACGCGCGCCGCTGAATCGGCGGGTGGCCGTATCGGCGATCGATACCGTGCGAATCGTGGTCGACGACCCGCACCGAACGGGTCGCGGCGCGCACGGCGTTGGGACATGCTGGCGACCCTCGTCACTCGAAAGGTCCGCTCGTCATGATTTCACGCCTGCTCGCGTTCGTCGCGGCGCTTGTCGTCTCGGCTGCCGCAGTCGCCGCCGACTCGACCACCACGACGCTCGCGTCGCTGACCGACACGCTGCAGGTTGGCGACGTCGTCTTCATCCGTGTGCCGGCCAAGCCGTTTCGCGAGGTCGCGGCGGCGACGGGCTCGTGGACCAACCATGTCGGCATCGTCGTCAGCGTCGCGAATGGCCAGCCGCTGATCGGCGAGAGCAAGTTCCCCCGCGCGCGCCTGACGCCGCTGGCCGATTTCGTCGAACGATCGGAAGGGCGCCGGATCGCCGTCACCCGGCTCGTCGACGGCCTGACGGACGAGCAGCGCGCGGCGGTGCTCGTGGCTGCGAGCCAGCGTGTCGGCGTCTTCTACGACACCGGCTTCGACCTGCACTCGCGTTCGCGCCAGTTCTGCTCGCGCTACGTGCGCGAGGTACTGCTCGAGGCGACCGGCAGGCAGGTCGGCGAGGTCGAGACCTTCGCGAAGCTGCTCGCGCGCCGGCCCGACACGGATCTGGCGTTCTGGAAACTCTGGTACTTCGGCCGCATTCCGTGGCAGCGCGAGACGGTCACGCCGGCCAGCGTGTTGAACAGCCCCGCGCTTCGGCCGGTGCTGGAGGGTGTCGTCGCGGCCGTGCGCAACGGCGAGCCGGCATGAAGAAAAGCCCCGCATGGGCGGGGCTTTCGGTCTATCGGCAGCGGGGTGCCGTGATCACTTCTGCGACAGCACCCACTGGACGAGCTGCTTCGCTTCGGCTTCGGTGACCTGCGGGTTGGCGGGCATGGGCACCGCGCCCCAGACGCCCGAGCCGCCCTTCAGGACTTTTTGCGCGAGCTTGTCGACCGCGTCCTTCTGGCCGGCGTACTTGGCCGCGACTTCCTTGTAGGCCGGGCCGACCAGCTTCTTGTCGATGGCGTGGCAGGCCATGCAGTTCTTCTTCTGCGCCAGGTCGGCTTGCGCGAAGGCAGGCGCGGCAGCGACGGCGCTCAACGAGATCAACAGCAAAGCGGGCAATTTGCGCATAGGTTCCTCTAGTTCCTCTGGAGCAGAGTCGGGCGAGCCTCAACACTGGGCTACAGTCAGCATAACGGATTGTCGAGGCGCGGGTTGACCGCGGCCTGCAGGAGTTGTCGACATGCTATTCGTGATCATCGGTGTATTGCTGATCCTGATGAACCTGGTCGGGTTCGGCTGGCCGGCGGCCTGGAACTGGGAGTTCACCGGCGATCTGTGGAAATTCTGCGTGCCGTTCGTGTTCGCCGTGCTGTGGTGGGTCTGGTCGGACAAGTCCGGCCTGAACAAGCGGCGCGAGATCGAGCGGATGGAGAAGAAGAAGCAGGACCGGCGCACGGAGAACCTGCAGGCGCTGGGCCTCGAAACGCGGGCGCGGCGCAAGGGCGCGAAGAAGTAGCCGTCCAGCGGCTCTCGCCGCCCGCCGCATCGGCGGCCAGATACCCATCTTCGGCGCACGCCGAATCGATTCTCCGCAAGACAGTGTGGCCGGTGCGGTCATAGAGTTGGCGGCCGCCGAACAGCGGCGGCGCGCG
>DATEFR010000568.1:0-2883 GCA_035280545.1 Burkholderiaceae bacterium
GGCGGCGACGGCCGGCCGGCGCGCGGCGACACGACGGCGACCCTGGCCGATGTCGAGAAGGCGCTCGCACCGTTCGGCGAGGTCGAAGCGGTGGCCGCGCCGGGCGGGCATGTGGTCGTCAAGGGTTTCGTGGAGTCGCGCCTGCGCAAGCAGGCGCTGCAACAGGCGTTGCAGCCGTTCGGCGATCGCGTGAGCGCCAGCGTCTATGCGGCCGACGAGCTGGTCGAGCAGGCGCGCCGTTTCGTCGGCGCGCCGGGTGTCGCGGTCGGGTATGCCGGCAAGGGCCGGCTGGTGCTGTCCGGCACGGCCGACGACGAGGCGGTGCGCGAGAAGGTACGCCGCCTCGGCGAGGAGCTGTACCCGGCGGTGATGGTGTCGGACAAGGTCCAGTACCGCCCCGCGCCGGCGGTCGACAAGGAAGCCGCGCTGCGCGCGCAATGGGCCGCGTGGCAGGAGCTGCTGCCGGCGCGGCTGGTCGGCATCACCGAAGGCGACGACGGGTTGCGCTCTATCCAGCTCGCCAACGGCAACCGCTACTACGAAGGCTCGGTGCTGAAGTCCGGCGCCGAGCTGCAGCGCATAGACGCCAACGGGCTGGTGCTCAGCGGCGGCAACAACAACGCCGGTGGCAGCGCGGCACGCAAATGACGGCGACCGCCACCCGACTCCGAATTTCAAGCGACGCGTCGCTTGGAATGCCTCGCGGCACGACCGCGGGGTCGTTCGAGGCCGACACCCGGCCAGCATGTTCTTGACCATCAACTCAGCCAGGAGAAACAGCATGTCCACCGTAGACACCTCGATCGCCGCGATGAACCAGGCCGCCGCCGAAAGCGCGCGGCTGCAAGCGGCGAGCATCACCGTGCAGACGACGATCCAGGGCGCGACCACCTCCGCGCAGACCATCAACGCGGCCAGCGCCGCGGCCACCGAAACCGCGAAGGGCGTGGCCGGCGACACGAAGGCGGCGGCCCGAGCGTCCTGACAACGCTGCCGTGAGGGCAGCGGCGCTCGCGTGTGCGGCGCCGCTCGCCCGTTTTCTTCGGCCAGCCGCCTCGCGGGGCGCGCTCGGCCGTCACCGTGAGAGGTGAGCCATGACCGATCCGATTGCATTGACCACCGCCGCGGCACAGGTCGCCGCGCCGGGCACGGCTGGCGCGGCGGCACAAGCCGCGCAGGCCGCTCAAGCTGCCCAGGCAGCGCAATTCGCACCGACCGAAACCAAGATGTTCGCGACGCTGATGAAGGGCGCGACCGCGCTCCCGCCCTCCGCCGCGGGCACCCCCGGTGCGTTCGGCAATGTCTCGACCTCGTTCGTCGAGCAGTGGTCCAACACGCGTTCGTTCGACGAGATCCGCCACAGCATGCTGCAGTCGTTCGATGTCGGCGACCCGATCCGCAGCATGTTCGCGATGACGAGCAACGCGATGGAGGCGCAGATGCTGTTTTCCAAGCTGCACATCTCGACCAGCCTGGCCAGCGCGGCGACCAGCCTGTTCGGCAACTTGCTGAAGAACCAGCAGTGAGGTCCGCGATGAACACGCATTCGTCGCCGTGGCGTCTCGTTCACGTGCTGGGCGCGCTGGCGTTCGTCGTCGCGCTCGCCGGGTGCAAGGCCGCGCTCTATTCGGGCCTGAACGAGCAGGAGGCCAACGAGATCGTCGCGGCGCTGTCTGCCGGCGGGATCGACGCGCGCAAGGAGGTTCTCGAAGGCGCCAACTGGCAGGTGCAGGTCGAGGAGAACCGCGTCGGCGCGGCGCTCGACCTGCTCAAGTCGCAGGGGCTGCCGCACGAACGCTACGCGAGCATCGGCGAGATGTTCCAGAAGCAGGGGCTGGTGTCCACGCCGGCCGAGGAGCGCATGCGCTACATCTACGCGGTGTCGCAGGAGCTGTCGCAGACGCTGCGCTCCATCGACGGCGTGGTCGCCGCGCGGGTCCACGTCGTGATCCCGTCGAACGATCCGCTGAGCGACAAGATCCGGCCGTCGTCGGCCGCGGTGTTCATCAAGCACCGGCCCGACGTGGACCTGCGGCTGCTCGCACCGGCGGTCAAGGACATGGTCGCGCACAGCATCGAAGGGCTGAACGCGGACCAGGTGTCGCTGTCGCTGTTCGAGGCGCAGCGGCCCGCGATCCCGGTGGCGGCAGGCGGTGACAGCGGCGAGCAGCGGCTGATCCTCGGCGTGCTGTCGACGCAGGCAGCGGTCACGCTGCTGGTGCTGTTGATCGCGGCGGCGGCTTCGCTGATGGTGCTGCCGACGCTGCTGCGTCGCCGCGGCCTCGACTGGCGCACATGGATGCAGCGTCAAGTGCTGCGGCGCTGACATGACACGCGAGACCTTCTGCCGCTTGCCTGTTCGGGCTGAGCCTGCGCTGCTCAGGGCGAACGGTGGTTGGGCTTGTTGAGATGAGCAACCTCGCATGAGCGACCTCTCCCCCGCCGTTTCGGTTGCCGCGCCTTCGACCGGGCCGCTGGCCCTGCTGCGGCTGGTGCTGCGCTTCAACCTGCATCCCGAGACCGGCCTGCACCCGAGCTGGCTGCCGGCGAGCTGGCCGATGCGGCAGCGGGTTGCCGCACGCGCCTGGAAGCCGTCGGCGCAGACCGTGCTCGCCGACGTGCTGCGGCAGCGCGGCGTGCTCGCGTTCGACGCCGACTACGCATTCGATTCGCGCCGCAAGCGGCTGCTGCTGCTCGACCCGGCGTCGCTGCGTCGGCTCGCGTTCTACGTGAGCCTGTGTGCCCACCAGCCGCTGCTGCGGCCACGCCGCGGTGCGCTGAGCGCGCAGATGCGCCGGCAGGCGCGCCGCGTCGATGCCGACGCGGTCGAGTTCGTGCTCGAGCGGGCGCCGCAGCCGACCGAGCTGCGCATGTCGGCGCATC
>DATEFR010000569.1:0-10431 GCA_035280545.1 Burkholderiaceae bacterium
GCGAGCAGCGAGGCCGGCATGTAGTGGCCCGAACGCGCGGCCATGCGCGCAGCCAGCAGATCGAAATCGCCGTGCAGATGGATGAGCCGCAGGTCCGGTGCGCTGGCACGCAAGGTGTCGCGATAGGCGCGCTTGAGCGCCGAGCACGAGATGACCAGCCCCTGGCCCGCGGCATGCGCCGCGGCCAGCCGCGCGGCGATCGTGTGCAGCCAGCCTTCGCGGTCGGCATCGGTCAGCGGCGTGCCGGCACGCATCTTCGCGACGTTCTCGGGCGGATGCAGCGTGTCGCCCTCGACGAACTCGGTGCCCAGCGCCTCGGCGAGCAGTGCACCGACCGTGCTCTTGCCGCTGCCGCTGACGCCCATCACGACCACCTGCTGCTGTCGCGTTCCGCTGCTGCCGTCGCTGTTGTGCTGGCTGTCCACGTCGGGCCGTGCCGTCCTCAGTTCAGTCGCTTGCCGGACGTGGTGTCGAACAGATGCGCGCTCGCGGCGTCGAGCTCGAGGTGCACCGTGTCGCCGGGCTGCGCCTCGGTGCGGCCATGCATCACGATCACGAACTCTTGCGCGGCGCCGTTCAGGCCGACCTTGACCAGCATCTCGGTTTCCGCCCCGGTGGGCTCGACGACGACGACCTGAGCCGGGATGCCGCTGCCGTTCGCGGCCAGCCGCAGATCGGTCGGCCGGATCCCGTAGTGCACGGCCTGGCCGTCGCTGCCGGCCACCGAGGGCGGTGCGGGCCAGCGTGCGCCGACCGCGTCGACCTGCGGCGCGCCGCCGTTGCGGCGCAGCGTGCCCGGCACGACGTTCATCGCCGGCGAGCCGATGAACTGCGCGACGAACAGGTTGCCGGGCCGGTCGAACAGCTCCAGCGGGGTGCCGATCTGCTCGACGATGCCGTCGTGCATCACGACGATGCGGTCGGCCATCGTCATCGCCTCGATCTGGTCGTGCGTGACATAAACCGTCGTCGTCTTCAGGCGCTGGTGCAGCGCCTTGATCTCGGCGCGCATCGCGACGCGCAGCTTCGCGTCGAGGTTGGACAGCGGTTCGTCGAACAGGAACACCTTGGGGTCGCGCACGATCGCGCGGCCCATCGCGACGCGCTGGCGCTGGCCGCCCGAGAGCTCGCGCGGGTGCCGCTCGAGCAGCGTGTCGAGGTTCAGGATCTTCGCGGCGCTCGCGACGCGCTCGGCCGTCATCTTGGCATCGGCATTGCGCAGGCGCAGGCTGAACGCCATGTTCTCGCGCACCGTCATGTGCGGGTACAGCGCGTAGCTCTGGAACACCATCGCGATGTCGCGGTCCTTGGACTCGAGGTCGTTGACGACCTTGCCGTCGATCAGGATGTCGCCGCCGCTGATCTCCTCGAGCCCGGCGAGCATGCGCAGCAGCGTCGACTTGCCGCAGCCCGAGGGGCCGACCAGCACGACGAACTCGCCGTCGGCGATGTCGAACGAGATGCCGTGGATGACCTTGACCTTGCCGCCGTAGGTCTTCTGGACGTTGCTGAAACCGACCGTTGCCATGTGCAGTGTTCCCCGATCAGCTCTTCACGGCGCCGGCCGTCAGGCCGCCCACCATGTAGCGCTTGAATGCGTAATAGATCGCCGCCGGAGGCAGCGCGTAGATCAGGCCGGTGGCCATCAAGAGCTCCCACGGCGAATCGTCGGCCGCGAGGAAGTTGCCGAGCGCGACCGCGAGCGTCACGCTGCGGTCGTTGGACAGCAGCAGGAACGCGTACAGGTACTCGTTCCACGCGAGCAGCAGCGAGTAGGTGCCCACCGCGACCAGCGAGGGCACCATCAGCGGCAGGTACACGAGGCGGAACAGCTGCAGCGGCGAGGCGCCGTCGATGCGCGCGGCCTCGTCGAGCTCGAACGGCAGCTTGTCGGACGCCTGCTTCAGCACCCAGATGCAGTAGGGCGAGGCGATCGTCACCATCGCGAGGATCAGCGCCCACTGGCTGTTCAGCAGCTCGTAGTTGCCCATGGTCTTGTACATCGGCACCGCCAGGAACGCGGCCGGGATGAAGTAGGTGAAGAGCGCGAGGTTCATCACCGTGCGCCCGCCGCGCACCTTGAGCCGGCTGATCGCGAACGCCGCCGAGGTGGCGACGAACAGCGTGATCGCGCCGACCGAGAGCGCGATCAGGAGCGAGTTCCACAGCTGCAGCCAGAAGTGGTGCAGGTAGAAGTGCTCCTGCTTGAAGACGATGCCGAAGTTCTGCAGCGTGGGCTCCTTGGGCCAGAGCCGGCCCGAGGTCGCCGAGTCCTTCGACGAGATCGCGAACAGGAACAGGTGGTAGACCGGGATGATGGTCCACAGGAAAACCGGGATGCCGATCAGCAGCAGCTTGGCTTCGGTCGTGATGGTCTTGAGCTTCATGGCCGTCTCACTTCCGCATCACTTGGACAAGCGCTTCATCATGAAGTACACGAGCGGCAGCACCAGCGGCAGCGCGACGACGATGGAGGCCATCGCGAGGTCCACCTGGTCCAGCCGCAGGTAGCGGATGCCCAGTGTCGCGAGCACGTGCGTCAGGTCGGCGGGGCCGCCGCCGGTCAGCAGGTACACGCTGTTGAAGTCGCCCAGCGTCCAGATCATCGACAGGATGGTCGATGTCAGGTAGAGCGTGCGCATCGCCGGCCAGGTGATGAAGCGGAACTTCTGCCAGGTCGTGGCGCCGTCGACCGAGGCGGCCTCGTACTGCTCGGTGGGGATCGCGAGCCGGCCGGCGATCAGGATCAGCGTCCAGAACGGCAGCGACTTCCACACGTGCATCAACATCGAGAAGCTCAGCGCGAGCGCCGGTTCGTTGAGCCAGTTCGGCCCGTCGCGCCCGGTCAGCGAGAAGATCAGCGAGTTGATCACGCCCCATTCGGGGTTCAGCATGAAACGCACCGACAGGATGGTCGGGATCGACGGCACCGCCCACGGCAGGATGAACAGCACCGACAGCACCTTGATCCACCAGCGCGCCTGGATGAAGAAGCCCGACAGCACCAGCGCGATCAGCATCTTCAGGTTGATCGCGACGACCAGGAAGACGATGGTGTTGACCACCGAGCGCAGGAAGATCGGGTCCTCGACGAGCTTCACATAGCTCGAAGGATGGCGCGCGAGCCACAGCCCGTAGCCCACCGGGTACAGCACGAAGATCAGGAAGACCAGCAGGTAGGGCAGCACCAGCGCGCGGCCCCAGAACTGCCAGCGATCGCCCTTGCGCGCCGCGGGCGGCGCGGCGCTGGTCGGGAGCGTGGCGGCCACCATCGTCGTTCAACCCGTCACTGGCGCGCGACCGTCTTGATCCGCTCGATCAGCTCGTCGGTCGCCTTGTCCACGGGCACCTTCTCGTTGATGATGCGGTTCATCGCCTTGGCCCAGACGTTCTCGTTGTTCAGCACCGTGAACTTGTAGTTCTTCGTGAACTCGAAGGTCACCGTGCCGGCCTTGAACTGGTTGTAGACCGAGAGGCGGTGCGGGTCGGCCTTCCAGAACGCGCTTTCCTGCGCCGCCTTGGTCACCGGGAACCAACGGCCCAGCGAGCCTTCGACATACGGCGTCAGGTTCGCTTCTTCGAGCAGGAACGAGACGAACTGCTTGGCCGCGGCCTTGTTCTTCGCGTTCTTGAAGATCACGCCGGTCTTGACCGCGGCGCGATAGACCATCTTGCTGCCGTCGGGCTTGTTCGGGAAGCCGGCGGTGGCGATCAGCTCGGTGTAGTTCTTCTTCGCGGTCGCGCGCTGCGCGTCGCTCAGGCTCGCGTTGTTCATGTCGTCCAGCCACTTCGCGGCGATCGAGATCGTCGCGTTGTGCGTCATCACGGTGGTCTTGTTGTGGAACGCGACGTTGTTGTCCGGGTCCTTCCAGCTCGTCGCCGACGGCGGCACGCAGCCCTTGGTGTACGGCGCGGTGTAGTCGGTCAGCGCGTTGACCAGCCCCTGCTTGACGGCCGGGTCGTCGACCAGCAGCTTGCCGCTGTCGTTGACCAGCTTGACGTTGTACGCGTCCATGAAGGTCAGGAACGAGTAGAACGAGTCGCTCGAGTCCACGCCCATGGGCTGGCCGATGCCGAAGCCGCGCTGCCCGGTCTTCTGGCGGTACGCGGGCTGCACCTTGTCGCACCAGAAGCTCCAGTACTCCTTCCAGGTGGTCGGGATGTCGCTCTCCTTGAAGCCGGCGTCGGCGAGCATGTCCTTCCAGTACTGGATATGCATCGTCTGCTGCTTGATCGGGAACGCGTAGTACGCGCGCGACTTGGTCTGGTCGTTGTAGAGGAAGGTGGTCTCGATCGTGTTCGGCGCGAAGCGCGCACGGATCGGGTCGATCACGCTGGAGATGTCCTCGAGCTTGCCGTCGAACGCCCACTTCGCGGTGACCTGGAAGTCGTAGACGTCGGCGTAGGCGACGTCGGGCGGGCTGCCCGAGTCGAGCGCCGAAACGGTCTTCGGGATCATGTCCTGCACCGGGTACTGCGACAGCTCGATCTTGATGTTCTTGTGCTTGTCCTCGAACTTCTTGATCGCCGCGAACAGCGCGTCGTCTTCAGCCTTGTAGAAGCCCTTGACCCACCAGACGGTGAGCTTTTCCTGCGCCATCGCGGTCGTGCTGCCCAGCAGCGCGGCGCTCGCGATCGAGAGGGCCAAGAGTTTGCGGAAGTGCATGGGTGTGTCTCCTGTGACGAGCGGTGCTTTTTGTGGGATCGGCGACGCGCGATCTGCGTCGCGCTATCGTATGATGATTGAGCCGAGGCGGGGTTCGGACTTACCCGCAGCGGTCAACGGCACTCGGGCACGGGCGTCAGCAGCGGTTTGCCGGTGAGCTTGGCATCGAGGTTCGCGTACGCGAGATCGGCCATGGCGCGCCGCGTTTCGTTCGTCGCGCTGCCGATGTGCGGTGTCAGCACGACGTTGGGCAAGGCCTTGAGGCGTGCCGGCACGCGCGGCTCGTCCTCGAACACGTCGAGGCCGGCGCCGGCGATGACGCCGCGCTCGAGCGCATCGGTCAAGGCGGCTTCGTCGATCACCGAGCCGCGCGCGACGTTGACGACATAACCGCGCGGTCCCAGCGCCTCGAACACCGACGCACCGATCAGCTTGCGCGTGGCCGCGCCGCCGGGCGTGATGACGACGAGGAAGTCCGACTCGGCGGCGAGCGCCTGCGGCGTCGCAAAGAATTTGTACGGCAGATCGCTCTTCGCGCTGCGTGCGGTGTAGGCCACGTCCATGCGGAACGCGAGCGCGCGCTGCGCGATGGCCTGGCCGATGCGGCCCATGCCGACCAAGCCCAGCCGCGAACCCGACAGCTTGCGCGCGAGCGGCATAGCGCCGCTGGCTTCCCAGCGGCCGTCGCGCACGTAGCGGTCGGCCTGCGGGATCGCGCGTGCGACCGCGAGCATCAGCGCGAGCGCGAGGTCGGCCACGTCGTCGTTCAGCACACTGGGCGTGTGGGTCACGACGACGCCGCGCGCCTTCGCCGCGGCGACGTCGATGCCGTCGTAGCCCACGCCCATCACCGAGATGATCTCGAGCGCCGGCAGCTGGGCGATCAGCTCGGCGCCGACCTTCGATTCGCCGCTCGCGGCGATCGCGCGTATGCGCGGCGCGACCGCGGCGAAGGCCTGCGGATCGGTCTCGTGAAGGCGGTCGTGCACGCGGTAGTTCGCATGCAGCGGTTCGGCGAGTAGCGGCGAGAGCTTGGCGACGGCCAGCACATCGAGGTCGGACACGAGCAGGGTCTCCTTGGGGTTGTACCGCAGGCGCGGTCAATCGTATGACGATAATATCGAGCCGTCATTCATTCAAGAACAATCGATCGCGACTCCGGGAAAGCGAGCACATATGAGCGCCACACCGAAACGAAAGAAACCGCAGGAGCTGCGCAGCCAGCAGTGGTTCGGCCGCCAGGACCGCGACGGGTTCGCCTACCGCAGCTGGGTCAAGGGCAAGGGCATCCCGCACGACCAGTTCGACGGCCGGCCGGTGATCGGCATCTGCAACACGTTCAGCGAGCTGACGCCGTGCAACTCGCATTTCCGCACGCTCGCCGAGCAGGTCAAGATCGGCGTCTACGAAGCGGGCGGCTTCCCGCTCGAGTTCCCGGTGATGTCGCTGGGCGAGACGCTGCTGCGGCCGACCGCGATGCTGTATCGCAACCTCGCGAGCATGGACGTCGAGGAATCGATACGCGGCAACCCGATCGACGGCGTCGTGCTGCTGATGGGCTGCGACAAGACCACGCCGTCATTGCTGATGGGCGCGGCCAGCGTCGATCTGCCGACGATAGGCGTCTCGGGCGGGCCCATGCTCAACGGCAAATGGCGCGGCCAGGAGCTGGGCTCGGGCACCGGTGTCTGGAGCATGAGCGAGCAGGTGCGGGCCGGCACGCTGAAGCTCGCCGATTTCTTCGAGGCCGAGAGCTGCATGCACCGCAGCCACGGCCACTGCATGACGATGGGCACCGCGAGCACGATGGCCAGCATGGTCGAGGCGCTGGGCGTCGGGCTGCCCGGCAACGCGGCGTACCCGGCGGTCGACGGACGGCGCAACGTGCTCGCGCGCATGGCCGGGCGCCGCATCGTCGAGATGGTGCACGAGGACCAGGTGCTCTCGAAGGTCATCACCCGCGAAGCGTTCGAGAACGCGATCAAGGTGCTCGCCGCGATCGGCGGCTCGACCAATGCGGTGATCCACCTGCCGGCGATCGCCGGGCGGCTCGGCGTGCCGCTCTCGATCGACGACTTCGATCGCCTCGGCAGCGAGCTGCCGTGCCTCGTGAACCTGCAGCCCTCGGGCAAGCACCTGATGGAGGATTTCTGCTACGCGGGCGGCCTGCCGGCCGTGATGAAGGAGATCGCGCAGCACCTGCACCTGGACATCGTCACCGCGAGCGGCCGGACCGTGCGCGAGAACATCGCCGATGCGCGCAACGACAACCCGGACGTGATCCAGTCGCTCGCCAAGCCGTTCAAGGAGAAGGCCGGCATCGCGGTGCTGCGCGGCAACCTCGCGCCGCGCGGCGCGGTGATCAAGCCCAGCGCGGCGACGCCGGCGCTGATGGTGCACACGGGTCGTGCCGTCGTGTTCGAGAACATCGAGGACTTCCACCAGCGCATCGACGACGAGAACCTCGACGTCGACGAGACCTGCGTCCTGGTGCTGAAGAACTGCGGGCCCAAGGGCTACCCGGGGATGGCCGAGGTCGGCAACATGCCGCTGCCGCCGAAGATCTTGCGCAAGGGCATCACCGACATGGTTCGCATCTCGGATGCGCGCATGAGCGGCACCGCCTACGGCACGGTCGTGCTGCACACGGCGCCGGAAGCGGCCGCCGGCGGGCCGCTCGCGCTGGTGCGCGATGGGGACCTGATCGAGCTCGATGTGCCGAAACGCAAGCTGCACCTGCATGTCGCCGATGAGGAGCTTGCGCGGCGCAGGGCCGAGTGGGTCGCGCCGCCGCCGCCGCTGGCCAGCGGGTACTGGAAGCTGTATGTCGACCATGTGCTGCAGGCCGACGAAGGGGTGGATCTCGATTTCCTGGTCGGCAAACGCGGGGCGTTCGTGCCGAGAGACAACCACTGATGCTCGTCCCGAGCATCAGTGGTTGCGGCGCAGGCTCACATGGCGCAGCCGTGTGAAGGCGCGGAGCGCCGGCCGGAGCCACAATCACGCCATGACCCCACCATCCAAGCTCGACGCGGCGATGCGTCGCCTGCCCCTCGTTGCCATCCTCCGCGGCCTGACGCCCGAGGAGGCGCCGGCTGTCGGCGCCGCGCTCACCGAAGCCGGCTTCGCGCTGATCGAGGTCCCGCTGAACTCGCCGCGACCGCTCGCGAGCATCGCGGCGCTGGCCGCGCAGCATCCCGATGCGCTGGTCGGTGCCGGCACCGTGTTGACCCTCGATCAGGTGCGCGAGGTCCACGCCGCGGGCGGGCAACTGATCGTCTCGCCGAACTTCGATGCCGAGGTCGTGCGTGCCGCCGTGCAGCTGGGCATGGTCTGCCTCCCCGGCGTGCTGACGCCCAGCGAAGCGTTCGCCGCGCTCGCGGCCGGCGCCTCGGGGCTCAAGCTGTTCCCGGCGGAGTTGATGCCGCCGGCCGGCGTGAAGGCGCTGCGTGCCGTGCTGAGTGCCGAGACGCGCGTGCTGCCGGTCGGCGGCATCACGCCGGAGACGATGGCGCCGTACCGCGCCGCCGGTGCGAACGGCTTCGGCCTGGGCTCCGCGCTGTACAAGCCGGGCGACGATGCCGCCGCGGTCGGCGCCGCGGCGCGCCGCTTCGCCGCGGCGTGGCAGGCGCTCGCCTGACGCGACGCGCGACGCTCACGGCACGGGCCGGATGCGGACGATGGGCCGCGTCGGCTTGCGCCGCGCGACTTCCTCGAATCCGGCCTTGTCGAACATCGTCTTGCTGCCGAACCACATCGAGTCGTCGCTCGAGCGTTCCGCCTTGTCGACCGGATAGCCTTCGAGCAGCTTCACGCCGCGCTTGCCTGCGTACGCGACGGCCGCGGCCAGCAGCGCGCTCGCGACCCCCTGGCCGCGGTACGCCGAGGGCACGACGAAGCAGGTGATGGACCAGACCGGGCGTTCGTCCACCGGCCGCATCACCGGCGAGCGCTGCAGCTTCGGATAGACCTCGCGCGGCCCGAATGCGACCCAGCCGACCGGCATCTTGCCGTGATAGGCGAGCAGGCCGGGCGCCTCGTCGCTGCCGTCGACGATCGCATGGAACGCCGTGCGATTGGCCTGCGCACGCGTCGAGTTGCCGGGCGGAACTTCCCAGCCCGAGCCGCTGACGCGGTAGTACATGCACCAGCAGCCGCGTGCGACCGAGCAGCCCCTCGCGTTGAACACGGCCTCGAGGTCGGGCCAGCGTTCGGGCGTCAGCGGACGGGTCGTCAGCTTCATCGTCGCGCGACCGCGGGGCGGCACACTGGCGGCGAGCGCCGGGTCATGGCGCCGCGAACGTCGCGCCGCGCTCGGCGAGCAGCTCGCGCAGGATGGAGCGGTGGCACTGCGCCTCGTCGTCGCAATAGCAGCCGACCGAGAAGTCGCTGTGGCGCGACAGCGTGGCCAGCAGATCGAGCACGTGGCTGTTCTCGGGGCTTTCCATCTCGCGGCGGTACTTCTTCGTGAACGCGGTCCATTGCGTCGCGGTGGTCGCTTCCTGGCCGAGCTTCATCGTCTCGACGCTGGGCGCGAGATTGGGCAGCCACACGTCGTACCAATTCTGCGAAGCGAACGCGGCTTTCGGGACGCCGCGCGGCGGGCGCCGCACCGTGCCGATGCGGGTGCCTTCGCCCGCGGCGCGCGGGGTGCCCAGCCTGACGACACGCACGGCCATGATGTCTCGCTCCTGTCGTGTTCTCGTGAAGGCGTCGATTGTGCGCGCGGACGGCCGTGACTGAGCGAGGCGACTTGAATCACTTCG
The DNA here is from genome assembly GCA_035280545.1 of Burkholderiaceae bacterium. Classification (GTDB taxonomy): domain Bacteria; phylum Pseudomonadota; class Gammaproteobacteria; order Burkholderiales; family Burkholderiaceae_C; genus DATCSE01. The sequence continues at coordinate 9,433 of DATEFR010000569.1, forward strand.
TTCGCTGTCGAGTGCATTCGCATTCGTCTAGTCGGCGGCGATGCGCACCAGCTTGGTCCGCCCCGACGCGCCGCTCTTGATCTCGACCGCGGACTTCGCGCAACCGAATCGCCGCGCGACCAATCCGATCAGCTCGGCGTTGGCCTTGCCGTCTATGGGCGGGGACTTCAGCTGGGCGTGCCAGGTACCGTCGGCGGCCGGCTCGAGCAGGCTCTGGCGCGCGTTCGGCTTGACCTTGACCTGGATCACCGGCATCGCGCGCTGCGCTGTCGATGGAACTGCATGGCGGAATCTCAGCCGAATGTCGTGTCGCTCTGCGCGTGGCCGCTGCTGACGAACAGCCGCAGCAGCGCCATCGCGCCGTCGTGCTCCCAGACGCGTGCCTCGATGACGAACTGACGCCCGCCGATGCGCAGCACATCGCCCGTGGCCGGCGGCACCGAGTGCCCGGCCCAGAAATCCGGCACGACGATGCCGCTGCGGCGTATCCAGGCCTGGTCGTCGGTGGGGAAGACCACGGCGATGCGGATGTTGTTGTCGGTGCTCATGGCGAAGTCGAGGGGCAGTTTGTTCCGATGGAATCTCGAGGATACGACGTGTACGGGCTAGAGACCGCCTGCCTCGTAGGGCCGGACCTTGTCCTGCTCGGCCGGATCGTTGCGCGCCACCACCGCGCGCGCCACTTCCGTCGAGCTCAGGTTGACGGCCTCGTGCGGCACATCCGGCGGCACGAACAGGAAGTCGCCGGCTTCGCTGACGACCTCGTTCTGCAGCGCGCTGCCCCAGCGCGTGAGAACACGCCCTTGCAGAACATAGATGCCGGTTTCGTATCCGAGATGCACATGCGGTTCGGCCTTCGCGCCGGGCGGGATCACGACGATGTGCATGGACAGGCCTTTGGCCCCGACGGTCTGGCCCGAGATGCCGATGAAGTACGGCAGGCGCTGGCGGGTCATGACTTCGCGATCCGGCCGCAGGGCTTGAACCGCGGAGGTTGCA
>DATEFR010000570.1:0-6399 GCA_035280545.1 Burkholderiaceae bacterium
GCGACGCCCAGTGTCTCGACGATCTCCTCGGCATGCATGGGCCGGCCGCTGATGAACAGCAACGCGTGGATCTGCGCGACCGTGCGGTTCACGCCCCAGCGGGTGCCCATTTCGCCCCAGTGCAGCACGAAGCGGGAGAGCGTGGTCGAGAGGTTCATGGCGCCACTCTAGGGTTGCCAGAAATTTCTGTCAAGACAGAAATTCAAGAACCAGCCTCGACCGCGCCGAACGGTGCCGTGACGATCCAGCCTTCGAGCGGGTCCATCCCCGGCGGCAGGCCGTGGTCCGGCTGCGCCGCGGCCCACGCCGCCTGGACCAGGCACAGCACCGCGTCGAGGCGATCGCCCATGGCGTCGGCTGTCAGCAGCCGGCGTTGCGCGGCATCCAGCCTCAAGCGCAGCCCGAGGCGCGAGCGGCCCTGCTCCAGCGTGGCGACCAGCTCGTGGCGCGCCGCGGCGCGTTCGGGCGTCTGCTTCGCCGCCGTGTCGCTCTTGTAGGAGCGCGCGCCGATCAGCTCGCGTGCGAGCAGGCCCGGATAGCCTTCGAGCGCGATCCGCGTGCGGTCGCCTTCGTGCAGGCCCGGCAGATGCACGCCGGCCTCGACCAGCAGCGGCACGCCGGCATGCAGCATGAAGGCAACCGGCGGGTTGACCCATTTCATCGAGGGCGACGAGCCGGCCGGCCCATCGGTGGCGCGGTGCGCGAACTTGCCGCCGACCGGCCGGGCCGCGCAGAACGCCGCGAAGCTCGTGCGAATCGCAGCGCGCGACAGCGTTGCGTAGTGCCGCATCAGCGGCAGCCAGTCGGACGGCCAAGCCAGTGCCGCGACCAGCTCGCGGGGCAGTCCGAACGGCAGGTCGAACACGCCCAGCCACGGGCCGGGCGTGCGCAGCCACGCGGCGAACCCGGCAAAGTCGGCATGCGTCTCGACCCGTTCGAGCACGACGATGCCGTCGCCCTCACGGCGACCGAGCGCGACGACGACGGGCTTGCGGCGCGACGGCGCACTCGTGAAGTCGATGCCGGCCAGCCGCAACGCCGTCATCGGACGCCGTCAACGTGCAGGCGAGGCGCGCAGCGCTTCGCAGGGGTCGGGCCGCGCCTGCCCGGGCGTGGTCATCACGACGTCGTAGACGGCCGCCGGCTCGTCCTGCTCCAGCAGCCCGATCGCCACGCTGCGCGCGCGGCTGCCTGCGCTGAGCCAGCGCGGCACGCCGGCGTCGCTGCGCACGTGGCCGTTGCCGGCGAGCAGGACCACGCCGCGCGGCGCGAGCGCCTCGATCGTGCGAGCCATGAACTGATCGCGCGCGACCTGGGCCGCCACGAGGCGGCGCGCGTCCGCCGCATCGAGCAGCCCGCAATGGCTGTCGGCGATCGTGCGAGCCTGGATCTCCTCGATGTCGACCGGCACGTTCGCATCGAAGCCGTGCGCCGCGAGGCCGTCCCTGACGATCGCCCGCGTGTCGGCACGCGACACGTTGGCCGCCACGATCGTCAGCCGGTATTCGATCGCGAGGGCGATGTAGGGCCGGTACAGCGACCAGGTCCAGCCCGCTCCCGATGCGCCGCTCGTGCCGCCGCCGGTGGCCCCTGCGATCACCGAGTCGGCGCTGGCACCCGGCTGGGCGAGCGCGCGGTCCAGCTCGGCCTGCCGCTCGCGGTCGAACTGTTCCATCAGCAGCGCCGGGCGCGCGCCGCTGCGCAGCAAGGCGCGCAGGGCCTGGGCCCGCAGCGCGTGCTGCGTCGCGTTGTCGTGCACCTCGCCGAGCAGCACGATGGGACGGGAGCGCAGCACGGCGGCGAGGCGCTCAGGGTCGGCGGCCTGCACCGTCGATGCGACGCCGTTCGGCGCTGGCGGCGCCTGCGCGCAGCCGACCAGCACGAACGCGACGAGCAGCGGCGCGTAGCAAAGACTCATCGCGCCTCGTCCGTCGCGGGCTGGCGAGTGCGCCATGTGCAGCGAACGGGACTCGCGCCGGTCAGTGCGCGACCTTGTCCCGCGCCAGGTCCATCACCATCCGCGTCGCCAGATACAGCCTGGGCTCGATCGAATCGACCAGCACGTATTCCGCGTCGGCCGAGTGCGCGCCGAAGCCCTGCAGGCCGAAACGCTCGACCACGCCGGCCTTGGTCGCGAGGCCCGCGAATGCCGCGTCGGTGCCGCCGCCGGCGACCTTGTCGTCGGCGCCGAGCTTGCGGCCCAGCTCGTCGGCGTAGATCGTCTGCGCATGCTTGGCCATTGCCAGCCCGTAGGCATTCGCCTCGAGCGGCGGGCGGCGGCGCTCGAAGCGCATCTCGACCTTGGCATCGGGAATCAACTGCTTCTTCACGCGCTCGCGCACCTGGCGCTCGATGCGGTCGTAGTCGCCGACCTTGGTCACGCGCACGTCGGCGCTCGCGACCGCGCTGGCCGGGATCACGTTGCGATTCGTGCCGGAGTGCGCGGTGGTCCAGTTCATCTTCAGGCCGGTGGCCGGGTCGGACAGGTCGCGCATCTGCAGGATCTGGTGCGACATCTCGTACAGCGCGTTGATGCCCAGCTCGGGCGCCGCGCCGGCGTGCGAGGCCTTGCCTTGGACCTTCAGCGTGACCGACGCGATGCCGGCGGTCGCGAGCGAGAGCTTGTCGTCGGCGACCGGGCTGCCTTCGAACGACATCACGGCATCGTGCTCACCGCCGAACTTGGTCAGCAGCGCACGCGAGCCTGGTGAGCTGATCTCCTCGTCGCCGTTGACCAGCACGGTGAGCGTTCCGTAGTCGGCGAAGTTGAGCTGCTTGAGCATCGCGACCGTGTGCAGCACCAGCGCCACGCCCTGTTTGTCGTCGGCGATGCCGAGCCCGTAAGCCTTGCCGCCGTCGACGCGAAACGGCTGGCTCGCGCCCATGCCGACCGTGTAGACCGTGTCCATGTGCGCGATCAGCATGATCTTCTTGCTGCCTCGGCCCTTGAACGTGGCCTTGACCATCTTGCCGATCTTCTCGGGCGTGTCTTCCATGCGGTAGACGTCGGGCGACGCCGCGCTGCCCGGCTCGATCAGCTCGACGTCGCCACCGAGCCCGCGCAAGCGCTCGGCCACGAGGTTCGCGATCTTGTCCAGCCCTTCGATGTCGCGGCTGCCCGACTCGATCGCGCAGAGTTGCGACAACGAATCAAGCAACGGCTGCCTGTGCTGCGCCGCGAGCTCGGCGATGCGCGCATCGGGCGCGGCCAACACAGCCGCGGAAGTCAACGCGAGCGCGACGGCGCCGGGCCATCCGGCGATCGGCCGACGCAGCCGGCAAGACGAGGCGGCCAGGGGCGAGAGCATGGGATCGGTCATGGGTCTTTCGTGAGCCGGCCCGCAGCCGGCACCGTGCGGTGATGAAGGGGTGCGGACCATTCTTTCACACGCCGAGCAGGCGCTCGAGGTTCTGCAGCGTATCGGCTTCGTGCAGCGGCTTGTCATCGCGGATGCGCAGCATGCGCGGGAAGCGCACCGCGATGCCGCTCTTGTGGCGCGTGCTGCGGTTGATGCCTTCGAAGCCGAGCTCGAACATCAGCGTCGGCTTGACGCTGCGCACCGGGCCGAACTTCTCGAGCGTGGTCTTGCGGATCACGCGGTCGACCTCGCGGAACTCCTCGTCGCTCAGGCCCGAATAGGCCTTCGCGAACGGCACGAGCTGCAGCGCGTCGGGCTCGGGCGGCTCGCGCCGTTCGATCGCGGCGACGACCGCGGCCGCCTCGGCCGCATCGCGCGGCGCGCGGTTCCAGACCGCGAACGTGTAGTCGGTGTAGACGCTCGCCCGGCGACCGTGGCCGGCCTGCGCGTAGATCAGCACCGCGTCGACGCTCAGCGGCGCGATCTTCCACTTCCACCAGTTCCCGGCGCGCAAATCCTCCTGCTTGCGCCGGCCGATGCCGTAGCGCGCCTCGCGGTGCTTCAGCATGAACCCCTCGACGCCGCGCGAGCGCGACTCCTCGCGCAGCGTCGCGAGCTCGGCCCAGCTTGCGCGGTCCTCGAGCGGCGAGAGCCGCAGCAGCGGCCGTTCGTGCAACAGCGCCTCGAGCGCCGCGCGGCGCTGCGCTTGCGGCCACTCGCGGCAATCGACGCCGTTCGCCTCCAGCATGTCGTACGCGATGAAGACGACCGGCGCCTCGGCCAGCACCTTTTTCGTCAGCGTCTTGCGGGCTATGCGCTGCTGCAGCAGGTTGAACGGCGCCGGCCGGTCGCCGCCCTCCTTCCAGACGACGATCTCGCCGTCTAGCACGGTGCCGTCGGGCAACGCGTGCGCGGCGGCCTCGATCTCGGGGAAGCGCTCGGTCACGAGCTCCTCGCCGCGCGACCAGATCCAGGTGTGCCCGCCGCGCCGCACGATCTGGGCGCGGATGCCGTCGTACTTCCATTCGACGAACCAGGCGGCGGTCGCGCCGAGCTGCGACTCGAACTCGACCAGCGGCGTGTCGATCGCATGCGCGAGAAAGAACGGGTACGGCTGGCCGCTGTTGTCGCCGATGGCCGCCGCGGCGCCCGGCAGGGCCGGCGATGGCGGCGCGATCAGCGCGTCGTAGCGCCGCGCCGTCGGCATCAGCGACGCATCGGTGTAGCCCATCATGCGCTGCGCGACCACCTTCGCGTCCAGGCCGTGCGCTTCCGCCAGCGCACGCTGCACGAGCAGCTTGCTGACGCCGACCCGAAAGCCGCCGCCGATCAGCTTGATCAACAGGAAGCGACCGGCCGTGTCGAGCTCGTCCCAGTAGGCGGCGATGCACTCGGCTTGGTCTCTCGGCGAAGCACCACGCAGCGGCAGCAGCCGCGCCTCGACCCACTCGGCAAGGCCGACCTCGCTCTCGCGGTGCGGCGGCGGCAACACGTGTGCGATCGTCTCGGCCAGGTCGCCGACCGCCTGGTACGACTCCTCGAACAACCAGTCGGCTATGCCGGCGACGCGGCAGGCCAGCTCGCGCAGCAATGCAGTGGGCACGACCTGGCGCGGCTTGCCGCCGGCGAGGAAATAGATCGCCCAAGCCGCGTCGGCGCTGGCCGCGTCGGCGAAGTAGCGCCTCAGCGCATCGACCTTCGCGAGCGTCGCGGTGCTCGCATCGAGCTCGGCGTACAGGCGCGCGAAGTCCTTCATTTCGGATCATCGAGCCCGGTCCTAGGCTCTGCCACGACGTCTGCCGCGCCTTCCTGCTCGTCGCCGTATTCGGTCTGGAACGCACCGGCCTGCCAACCTTGCTCGGCGAGCCAGCGCACCATCACCGCCTCGTAGCCGTGCGTGACGATCACGCGCTGCGCGCCGGTCGCCGCGATCGCGCGCTGCAGCCCCGGCCAGTCGGCATGGTCGCTGAGCACGAAGCCGCGGTCGACGGCGCGGCGCCGCCGTGCACCGCGCAGTTGCATCCAGCCGCTCGCGAACGCATCGCTGTGCTCGCCGAAGCGGCGCGTCCAGGCCGCGCCGTGCACCGACGGCGGCGCGACGACCAGCGCGCGCCGGAACAGCGTTTTGTCGGTGACGTCGATGGCCAGCCGGGTCGGCGGCAATGCGACGCCGGCCGCACGATAGGCATCGTTCAAGGTCTGCACCGAGCCGTGCACGACGATGGGGCCGATGCTCGCGTCGACACCGGCGAGGATGCGCTGCGCCTTGCCGAAGCTGTAGCCCATCAGCAGGCTTGCGCGGCCGGACTCGGCGTTCGCGCGCCACCATGCGTCGATCTCGGCGAACAGCGTGCGCTGCGGCTGCCAGCGGTAGATCGGCAGGCCGAACGTGCTCTCGGTGATGAAGCAGTGACAACGCACCGGCTCGAACGGATCGCAGGTCGGATTGGGGTTGGCGACCGGCACGGCATGCTCGTCGGTGTCCGCACCCGAGACGAAGTAGTCGCCCGACGCGACCCAGACCTCGCCGCGGTATTCGACCCGGACCTGCGCGGAACCCAGCACGTGCCCGGCCGGGTGCAACGAGAGCCGCACACCGCGATGATCGATCGCCTCGCCGTAGCGCAGCGGCTGCAGATCGATGCCGGCACCGAGGCGCGCACGCAGCACGCCGGCGCCTGGCGCGGCCGCCAGGTAGTGGGCATGGCCCGGCCGCGCATGGTCGGCGTGCCCGTGCGTGATCACCGCGCGTTCGACCGCTCGCCACGGGTCGATGTAGAAATCGCCGGGCGGGCAGTACAGGCCTTCGGGGCGCTGCACGATCAGGTCGGACGCGTCGGTTGCCGGCATCGTCATGCCATCATCGTAGTCGCGTGCTGCGCTGCCGCCGACACGCACTGCCAACGAGGGAGACTCCTGGATGAACCCGTCGCCGTTCGACGATGCGATGCCGCTGCCGAAGATCCTGTTCAGCCTGAAGGGCCGCATCCCGCGCAAGACCTTCTGGCTCTACGGCGTGCTCGCGCTGCTGCTGGTGTCG
>DATEFR010000571.1:0-16845 GCA_035280545.1 Burkholderiaceae bacterium
GCCTCGTGGTACGCCGTGTTGCGGCGCTCCTCCTCGGGCATGATCATCGACTTGCGCTCGGGGCCCATCATGATCTTGTCCTTGGCCTTCTCGAAGTCGACCATCTCGACGACCCGGCCGTTGCGCCGCGCCGCGAACAGCGCCGCTTCGTTGACCAGGTTCGCGAGGTCGGCACCCGAGAAGCCGGGGGTTCCGCGCGCGAGGATGTCGGCACGGATGTCCTGCCCGACCGGAACCTTGCGCATGTGCACGTTCAGGATCTGCTCGCGGCCGCGCACGTCCGGCAGCGTCACGTAGACCTGACGATCGAAGCGGCCCGGGCGCAGCAGCGCCGGGTCGAGGATGTCGGGCCGGTTGGTCGCCGCCATCACGATCACGCCGAGGTTGGTCTCGAAGCCGTCCATCTCGACGAGCATCTGGTTCAGCGTCTGCTCGCGCTCGTCGTTGCCGCCGCCCAGGCCGGCGCCGCGGTGGCGGCCGACCGCGTCGATTTCGTCGACGAAGATGATGCACGGGGCGCTCTTCTTCGCCTGCTCGAACATGTCGCGCACGCGGGCCGCGCCGACGCCGACGAACATCTCGACGAAGTCGGAGCCCGAGATCGAGAAGAACGGCACCTTGGCCTCGCCGGCAATCGCCTTCGCCAGCAAGGTCTTGCCGGTGCCGGGCGGGCCGACCAGCAGCACGCCGCGCGGGATGCGCCCGCCGAGCTTCTGGAACTTCTGCGGGTCCTTCAGGAAGTCGACCAGTTCCTTGACCTCTTCCTTCGCCTCGTCGCAGCCGGCGACGTCGGAGAAGGTGGTCGTGTTGTTGGCCTCGTCCAGCATGCGGGCCTTGCTCTTGCCGAAGCTGAACGCCCCGCCCTTGCCGCCGCCCTGCATCTGCCGCATGAAGTAGATCCAGACGCCGATCAGCAGCAGGATCGGGCCCCAGGACGCCAGGATGCCCAACAGGAAGGACGGCTCTTCACGCGGCTTGACGTCGAACTTGACGCCATTGGCGATCAGGTCGCCGATCAGGCCGCGGTCGAGGTAGGTGGCGGTGGTGCGCACGTCGGAATCGTCGTTGCGCTTGGCGCGGATCTCGGTGCTGCCGCCCGCGCCTTCCTGCAGCTGCACGCTCTTGATGCGCTTGCCGCGGACTTCCTCGAGGAAGTCGGAGTAGCCGATCATGCCGGTCGTCGCGGCGCTTCGGTCGAACTGCTTGAAGACGGTGAACAGCACCAGCGCGATCACCAGCCAGACAGCGACCTTAGAGAACCATTGATTGTTCACCGCAACTCCATTTCAGGGACACAGGGCCTGGACGCCTGCCCGAGACGATGTGCCCGACGACGCCATGCACGGCATCTGGGCCCGATTTTATCCCCGTCAAGCCCTGGCTCCGGGGTTGATTGGGATCAATTCCCTGCCAATTCCTCCGCCAAGTCCCCTGGCGCCTGGCCCCGCGAAGCGCTCTCGGCGGATCGCTTCAGCCCGATGCCGACGAGGAAGGTCTCGGCCGACTTGTCGCGCGAGGCCTTGGGCTTGATCGGCTTGACGACCCGAAAGGTCTCCTTGAAGAGCTTGACGAGCTGGCTGTAACCGCTTCCGTGGAACACCTTGCAGACCAGCGCGCCCTGTGGCTTCAGATGCTGGACCGCGAATTCGACCGCGAGTTCGACCAGGTGCGCGATGCGCGCCGAATCGGAGCTTTCGATGCCGGAGAGGTTCGGCGCCATGTCCGAGATCACGACGTCGACCGGCCGCCCCGCGACGACGCGCTCCAGCTCGGCCAGCACCGAATCCTCGCGGAAATCGCCCTGCAGGAAGGTCACACCCTCGATCGGCTCGAAATCCAGGATGTCCAGCGCGATGATCGTGCCGTTCAGCGCGCCGACCGCGGCGCCGCCGGCGCCCACCTCCTTCGGCGCGAACTTGCGGCGCACGTACTGGCTCCACGCGCCGGGCGTCGCGCCCAGGTCGACGACGAGCTGGCCGGGCTTGAGCAGGTGCAGCTCCTCGTCGATCTCCTTGAGCTTGTAGGCGGCGCGGGCGCGGTAGCCCTCCTTCTGCGCGAGCTTGACGTACGGATCCGTCAGGTGGTCATGCAGCCACGCCTTGTTGACCTTCTTGCTTTTCGTTTGGACTTTCATGGCCCGCCGATAATAGGAGCATGCCCGCCATTCAACTGACCCCTGCCCAGCGCAAGGAAAAACGCGCCCAAGCCCATCACCTCGACCCGGTCGTGATGATCGGCGGCGACGGCTTGACGCCGGCGATCCGCAAGGAGGCCGACGCGGCGCTGACCGCGCACGGCCTGATCAAGGTGCGCGTGTTCTCCGACGATCGCGCCGCGCGCGAAGAGACGCTGGCCACGCTGGCCGACGAACTGGGCGCCGCGCCGATCCAGCACATCGGCAAGCTGCTGGTACTGTGGCGACCGATCCCACCCAAGGAGAAGGTCGAGCGCGAGGATCGCAAACCCGGGCCGAAAGTGGTCAAGGTGCTGAAGTTCTCGAAGAGCGGCAATCACCGGGCGCAGGTCAAGAAGGTCACGGTGCTCGGCAACATGCGGCTGACCGCGGGCGGCGAGCTGAAACGCGCGAAGAACCGGCCGAGCAGCGTCAAGAAGAAGTCGCTGAAGGCCTGATCGGCTGCGCACCCGCGGAGCCGTTCGAGGCGGCGCCGAAGCGCCACGCCAGCACCAGGACCAGCAAGCCCTTCAGTACGAAAAATCCCACCGACGCAGCGTGCAGCGCGCCCAGGGACCACGGCCCTTGCCCCACACGCGCAGCGGCCATCATCGGCTCGATCGCGAAATAACCGGCGACCGTGCAGAACAAGGTGCCGAGCAGCAGCACGAGGTTCGCGCTGAGCACGGACCCACGGCCCGATTCCGCGAGATCGCGCGTGCGCCGACGCTCGATCGCGAACAGCACCGCCGCCAACGCAATGCTGAGGTAGGCCTCGGTCATGAACACGCGGCCTACGAAGCGGCCGGCATCGGCGCGCGCCAGCGTCGCGAATGCGGCCGGCGCCGCGATCGATGCGATGCAGACCAGCACACCGGCCCACAGGCCAGCCAGGACCGCGGCAATCCGTGCGCTCACGCGTAGCGGACCGCCATGACCTCGTAGTGCCGCAGCCCGCCCGGGGCCTGCACCTCGGCAACGTCGCCAACCTCCTTGCCGATCAGCGCCCGGGCAATCGGCGAGCTGATCGAGATCAGGCCCTGCTTCAGGTCGGCCTCGTCGTCGCCGACGATCTGGTAGGTCACGGCGGCGCCGCTGTCCTCGTCCTCGAGCTCGACGGTCGAGCCGAACACGATGCGGCCCTCGGCATCCAGCGCCGCCGGGTCGATGACCTGTGCGGCCGCGAGCTTGCCCTCGATTTCGATGATGCGGCCCTCGATGAAGCCCTGCTTGTCCTTCGCGGCTTCGTACTCGGCGTTTTCCGACAGGTCGCCCTGCGCGCGCGCTTCGGCAATCGCCTGGATCACCGCGTGGCGTTCGACGTTCTTCAGGCGCGCGAGCTCTTCCTTGAGCTTCTCGGCGCCGCGCTTGGTGAGGGGGATCGTGGCCATGGCAAAAACCTTGCAGCAAAAATGACGCCGCCGGCTGCGAGCCGGCGGCGCCCAGACAAAAGACGAAAAACCGTGGTTGGCTTGGAGTTTAGTGCACCTGCCCAGCGAGCTCGGCATGCAGGTCTTGCACCGAGACGACGACCAGGTCGTCCTCGTGCTTCATGCCCTCGACCGCGGCTTCGCAGCCGGCCATGCTGGTGTAGTACGTCACCCGATGCGCGAGCGCGGCCTGGCGGATGTGGCGCGAGTCCGCAATCGCGGTGCGGGTTTCGTCCACCGTTGTGAAGACCAGCTGGATCTCGCCGGCCTTCAGCATGTCGACGATGTGCGGCCGGCCGTCCTTGACCTTGTTGACGGCCTTGACCGGCACGCCGGCCTCGGCGATCGCGGCCGCGGTGCCCTTGGTCGCGACGATGTTGAAGCCCAGGTCGTGCAGGTCGGAAGCCACCTTGACCGCACGGGCCTTGTCGCTGTTCTTCACCGTGATGCAGACCGTGCCGCTGGTCGGCAGCCGCGAGCCGGCACCGAGCTGGCTCTTCAGCATCGCCTCGCCGAAGCTGCGGCCCGCGCCCATCACCTCGCCGGTCGAGCGCATCTCGGGGCCGAGGATAGGGTCGACACCGGGGAACTTGTTGAACGGGAACACCGCTTCCTTGACCGAGTAGTACGGCGGGATCACCTCGTCCGGCACGCGGCCGTTCGCGACGCGCTGCTCCGACAGCTTGCGCCCGACCATGCAGCGTGCCGCGATCTTCGCGAGCGGCTGGCCAGTCGCCTTCGAGACGAACGGCACGGTGCGCGAGGCGCGCGGATTCACCTCGAGCACGTAGACCACCGACTCGTCACCGCTGTCGTTGTTCAGCCCCTGGATCGCGAACTGCACGTTCATCAGCCCGACCACCTTCAGCGCCTGGGCCATCAGCGTGGTCTGGCGCCGCAGCTCGTTCTGCAGCGACTCGGACAGCGAATACGGCGGCAGCGAGCACGCCGAGTCGCCGGAGTGGATGCCGGCCTGCTCGACGTGCTCCATGATCCCGCCGATCATCACGTTCTGGCCATCGCTGATGCAATCGACGTCGACCTCGATCGCATCGTCGAGGAACCGGTCGAGCAGCACCGGCGACTTCTCGCTGACCTTGACCGCCTCGCGCATGTAGCGCTCCAGGTCCTTGTCGCCGTGCACGATCTCCATCGCGCGGCCGCCCAGCACGTAGCTCGGGCGCACGACCAGCGGATAGCCGATCTCCTGCGCGAGCTGCAACGCCTGTTCCTCGGTACGCGCGGTGCGGTTCGGCGGCTGCTTCAGGCCGAGCTCATGCAGCAGCTTCTGGAAGCGTTCGCGGTCTTCGGCGATGTCGATCGAATCGGGCGTCGTGCCGACGATGGGCACACCGGCGCGCTCCAGGTCCAGCGCGAGCTTCAGCGGCGTCTGCCCGCCGTACTGCACGATCACGCCATGCGGGCGCTCCTTGTCGACGATCTCGAGCACGTCCTCGAGCGTCACGGGCTCGAAGTACAGGCGGTCCGAGGTGTCGTAGTCGGTCGACACGGTCTCGGGGTTGCAGTTGACCATGATGGTCTCGTACCCGTCCTCGCGCATCGCGAACGCGGCGTGCACGCAGCAGTAGTCGAACTCGATGCCCTGGCCGATGCGGTTCGGCCCGCCGCCCAGCACCATGATCTTCTTGCGATCGCTGGGCTCGGCTTCGCACTCCTCGTCGTAGGTCGAGTACATGTAGGCGGTCTGCGTCGCGAACTCGGCGGCACAGGTATCGACCCGCTTGTAGACCGGCCGGATGCCCAGCGCATGGCGGCGCGCACGCACCTCGTGCTGGTTCGTCGCGAGCAGCTTCGCGAGCCGCCTGTCGGAGAAGCCCTTGCGCTTCAGGAAGCGCAGCTCGTCGGCCGTGAGGCCGGACAGCACGCGGCCAGTCAGCGCCTGCTCGTGCTGCACCAGTTGCTCGATCTGCGCGAGGAACCACGGGTCGATCCCGGTCTCCTCGAACACCTGCTCGACGCTCATGCCGGCGCGGAACGCGTCGGCAACATAGAGGATGCGCTCGGGGCCGGCCTCGCCGATCTCCTGCACGATCTCCTCGCGGTCGCTGCTGCGCTCGCTCAGGCCGTCGATGCCGGTCTCCAGGCCTCGCAGCGCCTTCTGGAAGCTCTCCTGGAAGGTGCGGCCCATCGCCATCACCTCGCCGACCGACTTCATCTGCGTGGTCAGCCGCGAATCGGCCGCCGGGAACTTCTCGAACGCGAAGCGCGGGATCTTCGTGACGACGTAGTCGATGCTGGGCTCGAAGCTCGCCGGCGTCGCGCCGCCGGTGATGTCGTTGCGCAATTCATCCAGCGTGTAGCCGATCGCGAGCTTGGCCGCGACCTTCGCGATCGGGAAGCCGGTGGCCTTCGACGCGAGCGCCGACGAGCGCGAGACCCGCGGGTTCATCTCGATCACGACCATGCGGCCGTCCTTCGGATTGATCGAGAACTGGACGTTGCTGCCGCCGGTATCGACGCCGATCTCGCGCAGGATCGCGATCGACGCATTGCGCATCAGCTGGTATTCCTTGTCGGTCAGCGTCTGCTCCGGCGCGACGGTGATCGAGTCGCCGGTGTGGATGCCCATCGGGTCGAGGTTCTCGATCGAGCAGACGATGATGCAGTTGTCCGCCTTGTCGCGGACCACCTCCATCTCGAACTCCTTCCAGCCGATCAGCGATTCCTCGATCAGCAATTCCTTGGTCGGCGACAGATCGAGGCCGCGCTTGCAGATCTCCTCGAACTCGTCCGGGTTGTAGGCGATGCCGCCGCCGGTGCCGCCCAGCGTGAAGCTCGGGCGGATCACGAGCGGGAAGCCCGAATGCTGGGCGTCGCCGCCGAGCTCGTGCACGATGCGCTTCTGTACCGCGAGGGCCTCTTCGAACGAGTGCGCGATACCGCTCTTGGCCGAGTGCAGACCGATGCCGGTCATCGCGTCCTTGAACTTCAGACGGTCCTCGGCCTTCTCGATCGCGCGCTCGTTCGCGCCTATCATCTCGACGCCGTACTTCGCGAGCACGCCGTGGCGGTGCAGGTCCAGCGCGCAGTTCAGCGCGGTCTGCCCGCCCATCGTCGGCAGCACGGCCATCTTCTCGTCGGGGTGCGCGGCGCGCTCCTTCGCGATGATCTTCTCGACGACCTGCCAGGTGATGGGCTCGATGTAGGTCACATCGGCCATCTCCGGGTCGGTCATGATCGTCGCCGGGTTGCTGTTGACGAGGATGACGCGATAGCCCTCCTCGCGCAGCGCCTTGCAGGCCTGCGCACCGGAGTAGTCGAACTCGCAGGCCTGGCCGATGACGATCGGGCCCGCGCCGATGATCAGAATGCTTTTCAGGTCTAGTCGCTTCGGCATTTACTTCTTCTCCATCAGGCTGACGAAGCGGTCGAACAGGTAACCGATGTCGTGCGGGCCGGGGCTCGCTTCCGGGTGGCCCTGGAAGCAGAACGCGGGCTTGTCGGTACGCGCCAGGCCCTGCAGCGTGCCGTCGAACAAGCTGACGTGCGTGGGGCGCAGGTTCGCGGGCAGCGTCTTCTCGTCGACCGCGAAGCCGTGGTTCTGGCTCGTGATGCTGACGCGGCCGGTGTCCAGCTCTTTCACCGGGTGGTTCGCGCCGTGGTGGCCGAACTTCATCTTGAAGGTCTTCGCGCCCGAGGCGAGCGCGAGGATCTGGTGACCCAGGCAGATGCCGAAGGTCGGAATGCCGCGCTCGATCAGTTCGCGCGTCGCGGCGATCGCGTAGTCGCACGGCTCGGGGTCCCCCGGGCCGTTGCTCAGGAAGATGCCGTCGGGCGCGTGCTTCAGCACCTCGGCCGCACTGGTCTGCGCCGGTACGACCGTGACCTTGCAGCCGCGGCTGGCCAGCATGCGCAGGATGTTGCGCTTGACGCCGTAGTCGAACGCGAGCACGTGGAACTTCGCACGCTCCGGCGCGAGCTTCGCGTAGCCGCGGCCGAGCTCCCATTCGGTGTCGCTCCAGGCGTACGGTTCGGTCGCGCTGACGACCTTCGCGAGATCGAGACCCGACATGCTGGGCGCCGCTTTCGCCTTCGCGATCGCGTCGTCGATGTGGCTCTGCGCGATCGACATGCCTTCGCGCAGCGTCAGGATGCAGCCGTTCTGCGCGCCCTTCGTGCGAAGCACGCGCGTCAGGCGGCGCGTGTCGATCTCGGCGATCGCGACCGTGTTCTCTCGCTTCAGGTATTGCGCCAGCGTCAGGCCGCTGCGGAAGTTCGATTCACGCAGCGCCAGGTCCTTGACGATCAGGCCGGCGGCATGCACCTTCGTCGCTTCGGCGTCTTCGTCATTGACGCCGTAGTTGCCGATGTGCGGATAGGTCAGCGTGACGATCTGGCGGCAGTAGCTCGGGTCGGTCAGGATTTCCTGATAGCCCGTCAGCGCGGTGTTGAACACGACCTCGCCGACGGTGTGGCCGTCTGCACCGATCGAGATGCCGCGAAACACCGTGCCGTCTGCGAGAGCCAGGATCGCCTGGGCTTGGGGGAACAGCAGTTGCGGCGGCACCGGGATCTCCGTGTCATGCGTTCCCAGGTGCAAACGGTACGCGCGGCGCGAAATCGTGCAGGCAAACCGGCTAGGTTCACGTCCGGAACCGGCTAGGTTCGCGTTTCGATTCGGCGCGCAGGCAGCGGGGGTTCGCTGCTGCAATCGTCGCTGGCGTCACTGGGAACGCGGGTTGAAGGTAAACCTTCGAATTATAAGCGAGCGAGGCCTCGCGCCCTCCTGCCGGCGGCCCCTTCAACCCTACAACCAGATCACGAATCGTCAGCCCAGCGCGGCGATGCCGACCTTCGCGATCTGCGCATCCTCGCTGGACTTGACGCCGCTGACGCCGACCGCACCGATGCAGTGCCCGTCGACGATCACCGGCACTCCGCCTTCGAGCAAGGCGTCGATGCCCGGCGCGCTGAGAAACGAATGGCGGCCCTGGTTGATCATGTCCTCGTAGTGCTTGGTCTCGCGCCGCCCCAGCGCCGCGGTATGCGCCTTGCGCGGCGCGATCTGGGCCGACATCGCTGCAGCGCCGTCCAGGCGCTGCAGCCACAGCAGATGGCCGCCATCGTCGACGATCGCGATCGTCACCGCCCACTGGTTCCTGAGCGCCTCGGCCTCCGCGGCGGCGGCGACGCGCTTCACGTCGGCAAGCGAGAGCACGGGTTTGTTGTTCATGATGGCTTTCTGGGTTTTCGTTGAGAGGAATGGCGGGTGAATGCCGATTGAAAATCCGGCGATCGGACGCCACTTTACGGGAGTCTCGGGATATCCCGACATTCGTCACGCCGGCGAAACCGGCACGAATCTCGGGGATATGCGGAAGCCTCTGGGGCGGGAACTAGAATCCGCCGCACGGGTCACAGGCCCGACCATGTCTTGGTTATGTCTTTGACACTCAAGGAGATTTCATGAACCAACCCCTGCAAGCGGCTTACACCGGCTACGCCGGTGAAGTCACGTCGGTTGAGCAGCGCAACCGCGTGCTGCGCAACACGTACTGGCTGCTCGCGCTGTCGATGGTTCCGACCGTGCTCGGTGCATGGATAGGCGTGACCACCGGCATCACCCGCGTGATGGGGCCGGGCATGACCGCGATCGTCTTCCTGGCGGGCGCGTTCGGCTTCATCTTCGCGATCGAGAAGCTGAAGAACTCGGGCGCCGGCGTGCCGGTGCTGCTGGGCTTCACGTTCTTCATGGGCCTGATGCTGTCGCGCCTGATCGGCGTCGTGCTCGGCATGGCCAACGGCGCCGGGCTGATCATGATGGCGTTCTCGGGCACCGGCCTGATCTTCCTCGGCATGGCGACGTTGTCGACGGTGATCAAGCGCGACCTGTCGTCGCTGGGCAAGTTCCTGTTCGTCGGCGTGATCATGCTGCTCGTCGCCGGCATCGCGAACATCTTCCTGCAGTCGAGCGCGCTGATGATCACGCTGTCGGTGCTGGCGATCGGCATCTTCTCGGCGTTCATCATCTACGACCTGAAGCGCGTGCGCGACGGCGAAGAGACGAACTACATCAGCGCGACGCTGGCGATCTACCTGGACCTGTACAACATCTTCCAGTCGCTGCTCGCGATCCTGGGCATCGCAGGCGGCAGCCGCGATTGAGGGCGGCGTCGCCGCAACCGAACGAGGGGCCTTCGGGCCCCTTTTTCATGCGCGATCGAAGATCGCGATCGACTCCACGTGCGCCGTGTGCGGGAACATGTTGACCGCCCCGGCCGCGCTGCAGCGGTAGCCCGCCTGGTGCACCAGCAGGCCCGCGTCGCGCGCCAGCGTCGCCGGGTTGCAGCTGACATAAACGATGCGGCTGGGCGGACGATAGTCCGGCGCGAGCGCCGGATCGGCGTGCAGATCGGCCAACGCCTTCGCGAGCGCGAACGCACCTTCGCGCGGCGGGTCGACCAGCCACTTGTCGGCCGTGCCATACCCGACGAGGTCCGACGGCGTCAGCTCGAACAAATTGCGCGCCGCAAACGAGGTGGTCGCCGCGAGCCCGTTGTGCGCCGCATTCTCGCGCGAGCGCCGCACCAGCGCATCGCTGCCTTCGATGCCCAGCACCTCGCGCGCCAACGTCGCGATCGGCAGCGTGAAGTTGCCCAGTCCGCAGAACCAGTCGATCACGCGCTCGTCGCGCCGCGGCGCCAGCAGGCGCAGCGCGCGGCCGACCAGCACGCGGTTGATCTGCGTATTGACCTGCGTGAAATCGGTCGGCAGGAACGGCATCGTGATGCCGAACTCGGGCAGCGCATAGGCCAGCGGCGGGCCGCCGGCATCCAGCGGATGCACCGTGTCCGGGCCCTTGGGCTGCAGCCACCATTGCACGTCGTGTGCTGCGCCGAAGTCGCGCAGCCGTTGCTGGTCGGCCGCAGTCAACGCCTCGAGATGGCGCAGCACCAGCACCGTCACGTCGTCGCCGACCGCGAGCTCGATCTGCGGCAGCCGGTCGCGCTGATCCATCGCGGCAATCAGCGCACGCAGCGGCAGCAGCAGCGCGCTGACATGCGGCGGCAGCACCTCGCAGGTCTCCATGTCGGCCACGAAGCTGGACTTGCGCTCGTGGAAACCGACCAGCACCTTGCCCTTCTTCGCGACGAAGCGCACCGACAATCGCGCCCGATAGCGATAGCCCCAGGCCGGCCCCTCGACCGGCCGCAGCAGCATCTCGGGCTTGACCTTGCCCAGATGCCACAACGCGTCTTCGAGCGCCCGCTGCTTGGTCGCGACCTGCGCCGCCACATGCAGGTGCTGCATCTTGCAGCCGCCGCAGGTGCCGAAGTGCGGGCAGCGCGGCTCGACGCGCTGCGAACTCTCGTGCCGCAGCGCCGCGAGCGTGCCCTGCTCCCAGTTGTTCTTGCGCCGGTGCACGTCGACCTGCACCTCTTCGCCGGCCAGCGCACCCTCGATGAAGACGACTTTGCCGGCGGCGTTGTGCGCCACGCCCTGGGCCTCGAGGTCGAGCGACTCGACCGTCAGCCATTCCTTCTCGACGGCGGCCTCGCCGGGCCCCTTGATCATTTCTGCCATCGTTGAATTATCGGTGCGCGGCATTGCGGGCCGCTGCTACACTCCGCCGCGTCAGGAGAGAGCTTTTTCGCGCGAGCGCCGATGGCGTGATCGCGAAGGGCCGCCGAAGGCGCAGAGTCGGATCGTTGATCGGCTCGAACGCTCAGGCAAAAGGACTGGCAAGCGCTTCAGTAGCGAAGCGTTCCTCGCTGGAGAGAGATCCGCCGCGAGCGGGTCCACCGAAGGGGCAAGCCGACGGTCTGAGAATCAGGCAGGCGGCCAATCTCTCAGGTAAAGCGGACAGAGAGGGCAATCCCGGTGCGATCATGGTGTCGTTCCGGTTTCAAGAGTTGCCCTGGGAGTCCGCCATGTCCGCCATCCTCTCGACCGATACCGCCGCGGAGCCGCTGAAGACGACGCCGCTGCATGCGCTGCACCTCGAACTGGGTGCGAAGATGACGCCGTTCGCCGGCTACGACATGCCGGTGTCGTATCCGGCCGGCATCCTGTCCGAGCATCGCCACTGCCGCGAATCGGCCGCGCTGTTCGACGTGTCGCACATGGGCCAGCTGCGCCTGATCGGGCCCGACGCCGCGAAGGCGCTCGAAACGCTGGTGCCGGTCGACGTGGCCGACCTGCAGCCGGGCAAGCAGCGCTACGCGTTCTTCACGAACAGCAACGGCGGGCTGCTCGACGACCTGATGATCACGCGACGCGAGAGCGACCTGCTGCTGATCGTCAACGCCGCCTGCAAGGACGCCGACACGCGGCACCTGATCACCCACATCAGCCACCGCTGCACCGTGCAGCCGCTGCCCGATCGCGCGCTGCTCGCGCTGCAGGGGCCGCGCGCGCACATCGCCCTGTCGCGGCTCAACCCGGATGTTGCCAAGCTGACCTTCATGACCGGCGCCGCATTCGTGCTGGGCGGTGCCGAATGCTTCGTCACCCGCTCTGGCTATACCGGCGAGGACGGCTTCGAGATCTCGGTGCCCGCCGAGCAGGCCGAGACGCTCGCCCGCGCGCTGCTCGCGCTGCCCGAAGTCAAGCCGGCCGGGCTGGGTGCGCGCGACACGCTGCGGCTCGAAGCCGGGCTGTGCCTCTATGGCCACGATATCGACGCCACGACCACCCCGGTCGAAGCCGGCCTGACCTGGGCGATCCAGAAAGTGCGGCGCAGCGGCGGTTCGCGCCACGGCGGCTACCCGGGGGCTGCCGTGATCGACGCACAACTCGCCAAGGGCCCGCCGACCAAGCGGGTCGGCCTGGTCGGCCTGGAGCGCGTGCCGGTGCGCGAAGGCGCGACCATCTTCGACGCGCACAACCACAAGCTGGGCCACGTGACCAGCGGCACGCTGGCGCCCACCGTGAATCATCCGATCGCGATGGCGTACCTCGCGGCGAACCACGCGTTGCCGAACCACGAGGTCTACGCCGACGTGCGCGGCAAGAAACAGCCGATGCGCGTCAGCGCCATGCCGTTCAACCCGCACCGCTACTTCCGCGGCTGAGCGCGCGGCGCTCGACCTGCTTCCCTCGCGATCCTTTTCGCCTTCTTCCGACCGACCTCACGCCAGGAGTCCGACCCATGACGACCATGTACACCCAAGACCACGAGTGGATCAACATCGAAGACCACGAGGCCGCGACGGTGGGCATCACGCACCACGCCCAGGACGCGCTCGGCGACGTGGTCTTCGTCGACCTGCCCGCGGTCGGTGCGACGTTCAAGAAAGGCGACGTCGCCGGGGTGGTCGAATCGGTCAAGGCGGCCGCCGATCTCTACATGCCGGTCAGCGGTGAGGTCGTCGAGGTCAACGAAGCGCTGCGTGCCGACCCGTCGCTCGCGAACAGCGACCCGCTGGGCAACGGCTGGTTCTTCAAGGTGCACGTCGCCAACATGGGCGAGTTCGACCAGCTGATGGACCAGCCGGCCTACGACGTGCTCGTGAAGAACTCCTGACTCCCTCTTCCATGTTGATGTCCTCCCAGAAACCGCTGCACGAGCTCGAGAACGCTGCCGAGTTCGTCGCCCGCCACGTCGGGATCGCGCCCGACGACGAAGCCCGCATGCTCTCGGCGATCGGCGCCGCGTCGCGCCGCACGCTGATCGAGCGCATCGTGCCGCGCGCGATCGCGCGGGCGCTGCCCATGGACCTGCCCGCGCCGCTGACCGAGGCGCAGGCACTGGCCGAACTGCACGGCATCGCGTCACGCAACCGGGTGCTGAAGAGCTTCATCGGCCAGGGTTATCACGGCACGCACACGCCGGGCGTGATCCTGCGCAACGTGCTCGAAAACCCCGCCTGGTACACCGCGTACACGCCGTATCAGGCCGAGATCTCGCAGGGCCGGATGGAAGCGCTGGTGAACTTCCAGACCATGGTCTGCGACCTGACCGGCATGGCGATCGCGGGCGCCTCGATGCTGGACGAAGCCACCGCGGCGGCCGAGGCGATGACGCTGGCGATGCGCGTCGGCAAGTCGAAGTCGACGACGCTCTTCGTCGCCGACGACGTGCTGCCGCAGACGCTGGAGGTCGTGCGCACGCGGGCGATACCGCTGGGCATCACGGTGGCGGTCGGCGCCGCGGCCGACGCCGGTACGGCCGACGCGTTCGCGGTTCTGCTGCAATACCCCGGCGTGAACGGCGTGGTGCGCGACCTGAAGCCGCTGATCGCCGCGGTGCACGCCAAGGGCGGGCTCGCGATCGTCGCGGCCGACCTGCTCGCATTGACGCTGCTGGTGCCGCCCGGCGAGCTGGGCGCCGACATCGTCGTCGGCACGACGCAGCGCTTCGGCATGCCGATGGGCAATGGCGGCCCGCACGCCGCGTACCTCGCGACCCGCGACGAGTTCAAGCGCTCGATGCCGGGCCGGCTGGTCGGCGTCAGCGTCGATGTGCACGGTGCGCCGGCCTACCGCCTCGCGCTGCAGACGCGCGAGCAGCACATCCGCCGCGAGAAGGCCACCTCCAACATCTGCACCGCGCAGGTGCTGCCGGCGGTGGTCGCGAGCATGTACGCGGTCTACCACGGCCCCGAGGGGCTGAAGCGGATCGCGCGCCGCGTCGCGTGCTACACCGCGGTGCTCGCCGCCGGGCTGGAGCAGCTCGGCTGCGTGCTGCTGAACGACGGTGCGTTCGACACGCTGCAGGTCAAGGCCGGCGTCAAGACCGACACACTGCTCGAGGCCGCGCGCGACAGCGGCTTCAACCTGCGCCGCGATTCGGAAACCAGCGTCGGCATCACGCTGGACGAGACGACCACGCGCGCCGACATCGCCGCGCTGTGGGCGCTGTTCGGCAAGATGTTCGCCGACGGGACGGCGCTGCCCGACTTCGCGGCGTTCGAAAAAGGGATCGCTCCGCTGATCCCGACTGCCCTCGCGCGCAGCAGCGCATTCCTGACGCATCCGGTCTTCAACCGGCATCACAGCGAAACCGAGATGCTGCGCTACATCCGCAGCCTGTCGGACAAGGACCTCGCGCTGGACCGCTCGATGATCCCGCTCGGCTCGTGCACGATGAAGCTGAACGCGACCAGCGAGATGATCCCCATCACCTGGCCCGAGTTTGCGAACATCCACCCGTTCGCACCGCGCGACCAGCTCGCCGGCTACGAGGAGCTGCGCACCCAGCTCGAAGCCTGGCTGTGCCAGGCCACCGGCTACAGCGGCGTGAGCCTGCAGCCCAACGCCGGCTCGCAGGGCGAGTACGCCGGGCTGCTGGTGATCCGCGCCTATCACGCGGACCGCGGCGAAAGCCACCGCAACATCTGCCTGATCCCCGAGTCGGCGCACGGCACGAACCCGGCGAGCGCGCAGATGGCGGGGCTGCAGGTGGTCGTGACGAAGTGCGATGCCGACGGCAACGTCGACCTGGACGACCTGGCGAAGAAGTGCGAGCAGCACAGCGCGAACCTCGCTTGCGTGATGATCACCTACCCGTCGACCTACGGCGTGTTCGAGTCGCGCGTGAAGGAGTTGTGCGCACTGGTGCACCGGCACGGCGGGCGCGTGTATGTCGACGGTGCGAACATGAACGCGCTGGTCGGCGTGGCGGCGCCGGGCGAGTTCGGCGGCGACGTGAGCCACCTGAACCTGCACAAGACCTTCTGCATTCCGCACGGCGGCGGCGGGCCTGGCGTCGGGCCGACCTGCGTGGTCGCCGATCTGGTGCCGTACCTGCCGGCGCACCGCTCGTACGCGCTGACGGCCAGCAACTCGCAGGGCGCGGTCGGCGCCGGCACGGAACGCCAGGTCGGCGCGGTCAGCGCGGCGCCGCTGGGCAACGCCGCGGTGCTGCCGATCAGCTGGATGTACATGCGCATGATGGGCGCCGAGGGCCTGCAGCAGGCGACCGAGACGGCGATCCTGTCGGCCAACTACGTCGCGGCGCGGCTCGCCGACCACTACGACATCCACTACAGCGGCAACATCGCCGGCATCAAGGGCGGCGGCGTCGCGCACGAGTGCATCCTCGACCTGCGCCCGCTGAAGGACGCCACCGGCGGCGACGGCAAGAACGGCCTGGGCATCAGCGCCGAGGATGTCGCGAAGCGCCTGATCGACTACGGCTTTCACGCACCGACGTTGAGCTTCCCGGTGGCCGGCACGCTGATGGTCGAGCCGACCGAGAGCGAATCGCTGGAGGAGCTGGACCGCTTCTGCGACGCGATGATCGCGATCCGCCACGAGATCGCGAAGGTCGAGTCCGGCGCGTGGCCGCAAGACGACAACCCGCTGAAGGCCGCACCGCACACCGCCGAGGCGCTGCTGAAAGCCGACTGGCCGCACCCGTACACGCGCGAACAGGCGGCCTACCCGGTCGCGAGCCTGCGGCGCAGCAAGTACTGGTCACCGGTCGGGCGGGTCGACAACGTGTATGGCGACCGCAATCTGTTCTGCTCGTGCCCGCCGCTGGCGGCCTATGAATCGGAGTGAATCGAGCACCGCTTCAGTCTGAACGGAACTCGCTGACATGGCCGTCTCGGTCTTCGACCTGTTCAAGATCGGCATAGGGCCGAGCAGCTCGCACACGGTCGGGCCGATGCGCGCGGCGCGGCTGTTCGCCGCGCGGCTGCAGCACGAGGGCAAGCTCGATGCGACCCGACGCATCTCGGTCCAGCTCTACGGCTCGCTGGGCGCGACCGGCAAGGGCCACGGCAGCGACAAGGCGGTGCTGCTGGGCCTGGCCGGCCATGAGCCCGACACGGTCGATGTCGAGGCCATCCCGACCCTGCTCGAGGCGATACGCGGCGAGCATCGCATCGCGCTGCTGGGCACGCACGCGGTCGCCTACGACGAGAAGACCGACCTCGTCTTCCATCGCCGCGAGACGTTGCCGTTCCATGCCAACGGCATGCGCTTCGCCGCGTACGACGAAGCCGGCGCGCCCTTGCTGGACAAGGTCTACTACTCGGTCGGCGGCGGCTTCGTCGTCAGCGACGAGGTCGCGCACGACGGCAGTCGGCAGAAGGTCATTGCGCCCGACACGACGGTGCACGCACATCCGTTCCGCAGCGGTGCCGAACTGCTCTCGCTGACGCGAGCGCTGAACTGCAGCATCGCCGAGCTGATGCGCCGCAACGAGCGGCACTGGCGCAGCGACGAAGAGATCGACGCGGGCCTGCTGAAGATCTGGGCCGTGATGCAGGCCTGCGTCGCGCGCGGCTGCAAGACCGACGGCGTGCTGCCGGGCGGCTTCAAGGTGCGGCG
>DATEFR010000572.1:0-7072 GCA_035280545.1 Burkholderiaceae bacterium
CGCTCCGGCATGCCGAAATAGCCGCTCGCGAACGCGTACGGCTCGTCGGCGCGCAGCACCAGCTCGCCCGCCGCGCCGGGCGGCAGCTCGGCGTCGTGCTCGTCGACGACACGCGCATCGAAGCCCGGCCGCAGCCAGCCCATCACGCCGCGGCGCGGCGAATCAGGCGCGGTCGCGATCACGAAGTTGGTCTCGGTCGAACCGTAGCCTTCGAGCAGCGTCACGCCGGTGCGGGATCGGAACGCCTCGTTGGCCGCGGCCGGCACGCCGGGGCCCAGGCCGATGCGCACGCGGTGTTCGCGCTCCGCGCCGCTCGCGGCTTGCGCGAGCAGGATGGGCACCATCGCGCCAAGCAGGTACACGACCGTCGCGTCGCAGCGCCGCATCGCGCTCCAGAAGCCGGATGCCGAGAACTTCTCGAGGAACTCGACGCGGCAGCCGGTCACCGCGGCCTGCGCGTACGTGTTCAGCGCGTTGATGTGGAACAGCGGCAAGGTCGTTGCGAGCACGTCGTGCGGCGTCAGGCCCAGCACGTCGGCCGTGTTCAGGCCCCATGCGACGTACTGCGCATGCGAGCACAGCACGCCCTTCGCGGGGCCGGTGGTGCCGGAGGTGTAGAGGATCGCCAGCGGGTCGCCGGGCTCGATCTCGGCGGCGGGGATCGCGTCGCCCGCGGCAGGCCAGGAGCCGCGCGGCGACGGCTCGCCGCAGGTCCAGGTCGTCTGCAATCCGGTCCGCGGCACGTCCGCGGTGCTCAAGCGTTCGAGGTAGCGGCCTTCGATCACCAGCAGCCGCGCGCCGCTGTTGCCCAGCACGTAGCCGATCTGCGGCCCCATCGAGGCGCCGTTGATCGGCACGACCACGGCGCCGATCCAGCCGCAGCCGAGCACCGTCTCGATGAACTCGGCGCGGTTGCCGCACATCACCGCAACGCGGTCGCCGCGCCCGATGCCGGCCTCGCGCAGCGCGGCGCCGCGACGCGCTGCGACATCCGCCGCCTCGCGATGCGACCACTGCGCGCCGGCGATCGCGAGGAAAGGCCGCTCGCCGTGCAGCGCCGCCTGGCGCGCCAGCAGCCGCGGCAGCGTGCGTTCGTTCAGCTCAATCCTCATCGGTCGCCCCACCGAGGTAGGTCGCACGCACGCGCGGGTCGCCGGCGAGCTCGCGCGACGCGCCGGCCAGCGCGATCTCGCCGGTCTCCAGCACATACCCGTGGTCCGAGCTCTCGAGCGCGGCACGCGCGTTCTGCTCGACCAGCAGGATCGCGACGCCGTCGTCGCGCAGTCCGCGCACGATCGCGAGGATCTCCTGCACGATCAGCGGCGCGAGTCCGAGGCTGGGTTCGTCCAGCATCAGCAGGCGCGGCGAGGACATCAGCGCACGCCCCAGCGCCAGCATCTGGCGCTCGCCGCCGGACAGCGTGTCGGCGCGCTGCGTCCGCCGCTCGGCCAGCCGCGCAAAGCGTGCGTACACCGCATCGAGCCGGCTGCGCAGCGCCGCGCCGCGCAAGCGCTTCGCATACGCGCCCAGCATCAGGTTGTCGAGCACTGACAGCTCGCCGAACAGCTCGCGCTTCTCGGGCACCAGGCACAGGCCGCGTTCGACGCGCGATTCGACGTCGATGTCGGCCAGGTCCTCGCCTTCGAAGCGAAGCAGGCCCTTGGAAGGCAGCAGCCCCATCGCGGCCGCCAGCAGCGTCGTCTTGCCGGCCCCGTTCGGGCCGATCACCGAGACGATCTGACCCGGCATCAGCGCGAGCGAGACGCCGCGCACCGCATCGACCTGGCCGTACGAGACGTGCAGGTCGCCGATCTCGAGCATCGCGGCGGCAGGCATCAGCGGCCTCCGTTCGCGACCAGCACCGGCGGCTGCTGAGGTTGCACCAGGGTCGTCGGCGATGGCGAAGGCGGCGTCTGGACCGCGCTGCCGAGGTACGCGGCCTGCACGCCGGGATCGGCGCGCACCGCGGCGGGCGCGCCTTCGATCAGCTTGGAGCCGAAGTTCATCACGACCAGCCGGTCCACCAGGTTCATCACGAAGTCCATGTCGTGCTCGACGATCAGAATGGTCACGCCCTCGCCGCGCAGCCTGCGCAGCAGCTCGCCCAGAGCCTGCTTCTCCTGGCGGCGCAGGCCGGCGGCCGGCTCGTCCAGCACCAGCAGCACCGGGTCGGCCGCGAGCGCGCGGGCGATCTCGAGCACGCGCTGCGTGCCCAGCGGCAGGCTGCCGGCGAGCTCGTGGGCACGCTCGGCCAGCCCGATGCGCGCGAGCTGCCGGCGTGCCTCGGCGAGGATGTGCGCTTCCTCGCGCCGGTCCAGCCGCAAGCCCGCCGCCAGCACGCCGGCGCGTGTGCGGCCGTGCGCGCCGAGCGCGACGTTGTCGAGCAAGCTCATGTGCGGCCGCAGCTTCACGTGCTGGAAGGTGCGTGCGATGCCGCGTTGCGCGATCACGCGCTGCGCGAGCCCGCTGATGTCGCGACCGAGGAACTCGACCTGCCCGCTGGTCAGCGGCGCGGTGCCGGTCACGAGGTTGAACATCGTCGACTTGCCGGCCCCGTTCGGGCCTATCAGCCCGACGATCTCGCCGGCGCGCACGTCGAAGCTGACGGCGTTGACCGCCACCAGCCCGCCGAAACGCTTGACCGCATGGCGCACCGCGAGCAGCGGCTCGCCGCGCGCGGGCAGTGCGCGGTGCGGCAGCGGCGACACCGGGTCCGCACTCGCCGCTTCGGCCGCGGACGGAAAGCGCTTGCGAACCCAGCGCATCACCAGCCCCATCACGCCGCCGCGCGCATGGTGCAGCAGCACGATGAACAGCACCGCGAACACGACCGCCTCGAACTGGCCGCCACGGGTCGTGACCAGCGGCAGCACGTCCTGCACCGCGTTCTTCATCACCAGCACCGCGGCCGCGCCGACCAGCGCGCCGGTGAGCTGGCCGAGACCGCCGGCCACCGCCATCAGCAGGAATTCGATGCTCGCGCGCACGTCGAACGGCGACGGGCTGACGAAGCGGTTCGCATGCGCGTAGAGCCAGCCGGCGACGCCCGCCAGCAAGGCCGCGAGCACGAACAGCGAGAGCCGCACCCGGAACGCATCGGCGCCGACGCTCGCCAGCAGGATCGCGCCCCCGCGCAGGCTGCGGATCGCGCGGCCCGGGCGCGACTGCAGCACGTTGTGGCAGAACAGCACGCAAAAGCCGACGAGCACCCAGATCAGGTAATACACCGCACGCGGGTCGGCCAGCGAGATGCCGAACAGGCTGATCGCCGGGATGTTCGACAAGCCGGTGTGGCGCCCCAGCGCCTCGACGTTGCCGAACAACAGCGCGATCGACAGCCCCCAGGCGATCGTCGACAGCGGCAGGAAGTGACCGCCCAGGCGCAGGGTCAGCGCGCCGATCAGGAACGCCGCCGCGCCGGTCAGCAGCAGCGCGAACGCGAGCCCGAGCCACGGCGACAAGCCCTGCACGCTCGTCAGCCAGGCGGTCGCATAGGCCGCGATGCCGACGAACGCAGCCTGGCCGAACGAGGTCGCACCGCCGACGCCGGTCAGCATCACGAGGCCCAGCGCGACCAGCGCGCCGATGCCGATGTCGTTGAGCAGCGAGACGCCGAACTTGCCGATCACCGCCGGTGCCAGCGCGAGCAACGCGACAATGGCCGCGATCACGATCCCGCGCGCCTTCATGTGTCGATCTCCTCGGTCTCTTCCTCGGCGTGCTTGACCAGCGCCGAGCGCATCAGCAGCACCGGGATCAGCAGGCTGAACACGATCACGTCCTTCAACGCGCCGCTCCAGAACGAGCCGAAGCTCTCGACCACGCCGACCGCGAGCGCACCGATCGCGGTCAGCGGGTAGCTGACCAGCCCGCCGATGATCGCCGCGACGAACGCCTTCAACCCGATCAGGAAGCCCGAGTCGTAGTACATCGTCGTGACCGGCGCGACCAGCACGCCGATCAGCCCCGCCAGCAGCGACGCGAAGGTGTACGCGAGCAGCGCGGTGCGCGCCGGGCGTATGCCGACCAGCCGCGCGCCGACCCGGTTCACCGCGGTCGCGCGCAGCGCCTTGCCGGCCACCGTGCGCTCGAACGCGAGGAAGAACAGCGCGCTGAGCACGACCGCCGACGCGAGCATCAGCAGCACCTGCCCGCTGACCGGGAAGCCGCCGGGCAAGGTCAGCGACCCGCCCGCGAGCGGCGCGGTGCGAAAGCCCTCGGGCCCGAAGAACAGCAAGCCCAGCCCCGACAGCAGGAAGTGCAGCGCGAGCGACGCGATCAGCAGCACCAGCACCGACGCATCGGCGATCGGCTGCAGCGCGACGCGTGCGACCAGCGGCGTGATCGGCACCACCAGCAGCACCGCGAGCGCGATGGCCACCGCATGCGGCAGCGTGCGGCCGCCCAGCGCCCACGCGAGCGCGCACGGCAGCAACGGCAGCACACCCCAGCCGAGCACCGCGCGCGGGATGCGTGCGGTCTCGCCGCGGCGAGCCAGGCCCCACACCTCGGCGACCGTCGCCAGCAGCGCGAGCATCGCCACCAGGCCCAGCGTCGGCGGCAGCCGGCCGGCTTCGAGCGCGGCCAGGCTCAGCGCCGCGAACGCCGCGACGTCGCCGAACGGCACGAACACCACGCGCGTGACCGAGAAGATCAGCACCAGGCCCAGGCCCGCGAGCAGGTACACCGCGCCGTTGGCCAGGCCATCGACGCCGAGGATGAGGGCAACGTCCCAGGTCATGTCATGCCTCCATCGTGGCCACGCGTTCGGCCCTCACCCCGGCCCTCTCCCGCAAGCGGGAGAGGGAGGAAGACCGGCTCCCTCTCCCGCTTGCGGGAGAGGGTTGGGGTGAGGGTGAACTCACGGAACCAGCTTCCATTGCCCGTTGTCCAGCTTCACGATCACCCGCGCACGCTCGTCGACGCCATACAAATTGCCCGGCTTGAAGTTGTAGACGCCGTGCGTGCCGGCCACTTCCTTCGCGCTGAAGATCGCGTCGCGCAGCGCCTGGCGGAAGGCCGGCGTGCCGGGGTCGCCCTTGGCGCGGGCCGCGGCATCGGCGAACACCAGGTAGGCGTCGAACGAATAGGCCGAGAACGCGTCGGTGGTCGGCGCGTTGTGCACCTTCTGGAAGGTGTTGCGGAAGTCCAGCGACAGCTTCTTCGTCGGGTAGTCGTTCGGGAGCTGCTCGGCGACGATCACCGGCCCGGTCGGCATGAAGCTGCCGTTGCCCGCAGCCCCGGCCACACGCACGAAGTCCGGATTGATCAGCCCGTGCTGGCCGTAGACGTTGCCCTTGAAGCCGCGCTCGGCCAGCGCGAGGTACGGCAGCGCGCCGGGCGTGCCCGAGCCGCCGGTCATCACCGCGTCGGGGCGTGCCGCGACGATCTTCAGCACCTGGCCGGTGACCGACTGGTCGGAGCGCGCGTAGCGCTCGTTCGTGACGACCTTGATGCCGGCCGGCTCGGCGGCCTTCAGCAGCGAGTTGTAGACCAGGTCGCCCCACGCGTCGGTGAAGCCGATGTAGCCCACCGTCTTCACGCCGTCGCGCTTCATGCGCTGCACGATCGCGTCGATCATCAGCTGCGGCGGCTGCGCGACCGTGACGGTCCAGTCGCTCTCGTTCGGCGGCAGCGAGATCGGCGACAGCCCGATCATCGGCGTCTTGGTCTCGCGGCCCACCTGCGAGATCGCGATCGTCGCCGGTACCCCGGAAGCGCCCATCAGCACGTCGACCTTCTCCTCCTCGACCAGCTTGCGCGCATTGCGGCCGGCGTTGGTCGGATCGGAGCCGTCGTCGAGCACGACCAGCTGCACCTTGCGGCCGTTGATCTCGGGCTTGTAGGCCACCGCGGCCTGCAGGCCCTTCGCATACGGCACGCCCAGCGATGAATTCGGGCCCGACAGCGACACGCTGAGCCCGACCTTGAGGTCCGCAGCCATGGCCACGACGGTGCAGGCCGAGGCGACAGCGGCGACGAGCGCGCGACAAACGAAACGTTTCATGGAATCGGACTCCTGATGGTGGTGCGGGTGGTGGATCAGGGGAACAGCTGGAGCGCCGGCAGCGGCATGCCCGCATCGAGCAGGTCGACGCGCTTGAGCCGGATGCGCCACGTGTCGTCGACCTTCACGAGGCGATGGGTGCAGGCGCCCGCGAGCACGAGCTGGCGCGCGCCGCGCGACTCGATGTAGACGAACGGCGTGCGCAGCTCGCAGCGCTCGGGCTCGTCCAGCATGACGCTGGAGGCTTGCAGCACGTGCTGGCCGCGGCTCGCCGGGTGCTGCGAATGGGCGCGCGGGTTCTTCAGCCGTTCGATGCGCAGCGCGAGCAGCAGGCGGTCCTCGTCGGCCAGCGCGTTGTGCGGCGCGCCCTCTTCCTGCGCGGCCCCTTGCAGCGGCACCCAGTAGCGGCCGTCGTCGGTGTACAGCGCGAGCCATTCGTCGTAGCGGCGCTCGTCGAGCAGGCGCGCTTCGTGGACCACGAGCTGGATCGGCGTCATGCGTTGGCCCTCACCCCGGCCCTCTCCCGCGAGCGGGAGAGGGAGAAAGACGCTGCCCCGGCTCCCTCTCCCGCTAAGGGCCACGAAGGGGCCCCTTGTGGCCCCTGGAGAGGGTTGGGGTGAGGGTGAGCGAGGTTCACCTCATTCCTCCATGTTCAACGTCATGAACTTCGCCCAGGCGCGGAACTGGTTGCGCATCAGGATCTCGTTCGTGCCGTTGACCTCACGCACGCCCTCGCCGTCCAACTCGGTGGGATCGAAGTCCCGGTGCAGGCTGATCCACTCGTTCGAACCTGCACGCAGCCCCTGCTGGATGCTCTCGAACAGATGCACGTCGTCGTGCGCGACCACCGACATCGGCGAGAACACCAGCCGGTTGTAGGTCATGGCCCGCTCGAACAGCAGATCCGGCGCGCCCTCGACGCGCAAGCTCCACGCCTCGACCAGCGTGCGGTCCACCGCCAGTGGCCGGATCACGCGGATCGCCTGCGGCGAGCCCTTGACCGACAGGCTGGGAAAACACACCGAGTTCTGCGGCGAGCGCTGCAGGATTTCGGTCGCGCGCGCG
>DATEFR010000573.1:0-4669 GCA_035280545.1 Burkholderiaceae bacterium
GACAGCGCGCCGTAGTGCTCGGGCATGCGGATCACGTGCACGCCGTCGCTCGATTCGATCTTCGTGTCGGCGTCGGCGAACACGAACAGCTCGCCGCCGCGGGCGCGCACTTCCTGCAGGTTGCTCTTCAACTTCTCGAGCAGCGTGTCGTTCGGCGCGACGGTGACCACCGGCATCTGCGCGGTCACGAGTGCGAGCGGGCCATGCTTGAGCTCGCCGGCCGGGTAGGCCTCGGCGTGGATATAGCTGATCTCCTTGAGCTTGAGCGCGCCTTCGAGCGCGATCGGGTAGTGCAACCCGCGGCCGAGGAAGAGCGCGTTCTCCTTGCGCGCGAACTCTTCGGCCCAGGCGATGACTTGCGGCTCGAGCGCGAGCACCGCCTGGACGGCGACCGGCAGGTGGCGCAGGGCCTTCAGGTGCGCGGCTTCGTCGGCATCGCGCAGGTGTCCGCGAACCTGCGCGAGCGCGAGCGTCAGCAAGAACAAGCCGACCAGCTGCGTGCTGAACGCCTTCGTCGACGCGACGCCGATCTCGACGCCGGCGCGCGTGATGTACGAGAACGCGCACTCGCGCACCATCGCGCTGGTCGCGACGTTGCACACCGTCAGCGTGTGCGGCATGCCCAGCGCGCGCGCATGCTTCAGCGCGGCGAGCGTGTCGGCGGTCTCGCCGCTTTGTGTGATCGTGACGACCAGCGTGCGCGGGTTCGGCACGCTGTCGCGATAACGGTATTCGCTCGCAACCTCGACGCTGGTCGGGATCTTCGCGATGCTTTCGAGCCAGTACTTCGCGACCGAGCCCGCGTAGTAGCTGGTGCCGCAGGCGAGGATCAGCACCGAGTCGACCTCTTTGAACACCTTGTAGGCGCCGTCGCCGAACAGCTCGGGCGAGATGCCGGGCACCGAGTCCAGCGTGTCGGCGATCGCGCGCGGTTGCTCGAAGATCTCCTTCTGCATGTAGTGCCGGTAAGGGCCGAGCTCGGCCGCGCCGCTGTGCGCCTGCACGATGCGCACTTCGCGCTGCGCCGGCTTGAACTCGCCGTTGTTGTCGCTGCCGCTGCTGCGGTGGGCGATCCAGTGCTTGCCCAGCTGCAGGTCGACGACGTCGCCCTCTTCGAGATAGACGATGCGATCGGTCACGCCGGCCAGCGCCATCGCGTCGGAGGCGAGGAAGTTCTCGCCCTCGTGCTCGTCGATGCCGATGCCGACGACCAGCGGCGAGCCTTCGCGCGCGCCGACCACGCGGTGCGGCTCGTCGCGGCAGAACACCGCGATCGCATACGCGCCGCGCAGCCGCGGCACCGCGCGCTGCACGGCGTCGAACAGATCGCCGTCGTACAGATGGTCGACCAAGTGCGCGATGACCTCGGTGTCGGTCTGGCTGGCGAAGATGTAGCCGCGCGCCTGCAGCTCGGCACGCAGCTCGTCGTGGTTCTCGATGATGCCGTTGTGCACCAGCGCGACCCGGCCGGCGCGGGCCGACTTCGTGGGGCTTTCTTCGCCGCCGCTGACCGCGAGCTCGGCCGCGTCCGACACGCCGGGTCCGCGGCTGAAGTGCGGATGCGCGTTGCGCACCGCCGGAGCGCCGTGGGTCGCCCAGCGCGTGTGCGCGATGCCGGTGCCGGCGCTGATGCCGTCGCGCCCGATCTCGGCCTGCAGCTCGGCGACGCGCGCGGTGCTGCGCGCGCGTTTCAGCTCACCGTCCTGATGGACCGCGACACCGCACGAGTCGTAGCCGCGGTATTCGAGGCGCTTCAGACCCTCGACGAGGATCGGGACGATGTTGCGCTTGCTGACCGCGCCGACGATGCCGCACATGAGGATGCGCTCCTGAAGAGAAGGGTGGCGCATCGTAGACAGAAGTTGAAGAAATTATCTGGCAATCATCTGCCATTGATGAAATGATCGTGCTCTCAACCAATGATGAGAATGAATCATTCATGGCTGTCGAAAATTCGAAAGAATCGATCGTGATCGACGCGACGGATCTGCGAATCCTCGCGAAGCTGCAGGTCGATGCATCGCCATCCAACCAGGACCTGGCGACCGCCGTGCACATCTCGCCGGCGACCTGCCTGCGCCGCGTCAAGCGGCTGGTCGAGGCGGGTGTGATCGAGCGCCGCGTCGCGATCCTGTCGCCCGAGCGGCTAGGCGCCGGGCTCACCGCGTTCGCGGAGGTCAGCCTGGACCGCCAGGGCGCCGAGCATCTCGCCGCGTTCGAGGCGCGCGCGCTGGCCGAGCCGGCGGTGCAGCAATGCCATCGCGTCTCGCCGGGCCCGGACCTGATGCTGGTGATCCAGCTGCCCGACATGGCCGCGTATCACGCGCTGGTGCAGCGCCTGTTCACGCAGGATGCCAACGTGCGCAACGTGAAGGCGTACTTCAGCGTGCACCGCGCGAAGTTCGAGACCGCGATCGCATTGCCGCAGCAGATCCCGTCATGACGATGCATGTCGAGAGCGCCAAGTCGTCAGCAACGCGCGCACTTCGTCGTCGGGGCGCGCGGGCAGCTTGCGGTACTCCGAGCAGTCGCTGGTGCGCGCGAGCAGCTTGTGGTTGACCAGCTCGCGCCGCAGCGTCGCGTGATCGCCGAAGGCATTCGCGGTCTTCAGCACGGCATTGACCTCGCGCTCGGTGTACGTGCGCTTGCCGTCGAAGCGGGTCCACAGCACCCACATGGCCATGCGCTGCACCGTGAACTTCGTGGGCCAGCGCATGAGCCGTCCTTGGGCATCGAACTGTCCCAGCGCACGCCGGGCGTTGTCCGACAGCGGCAGCACGGCACGCGGCGGTACCGGCTCGGGCGGTGCGGCCTTCAGCGCCTGCAGGTTGCGATAACCAGCGGCGCGCGCGATCAGGTTCTGCAGTTCGACGTGCGCGGGCGGGTCTTGCGCGGCCGCTAGACGCGCCGCGAGCGCGCGGCCGAGGCTGCGGGCGAATGACGACAGGTCTTGCACGACCAGGGGCGTGGCGATTCGGGCCATGGCGAAGCTTCTCCGTGCGGGCGGCTGCCTGGGCGTACCGTGTACCAGCACGATACCGGGGGTCGCCGACTTGCCGGGCCCAAGCCGCCGCCGCATCGAGTGCGCATGGCATTCTGGGGTGACCGAGAGAAGGCAGGTTTAGCTCGCGGAACGACCGCGCGGCGACGCCTGGGTGAACTGCCGACCGGAGCCCGCAGTGTATCGCCGCAGCGGCCGCCAGGCCCTCAGCGCTTCAGCACCACCAGGCCCTTCAGGTACTCGCCCTCCGGGAACAGCAAGGTCATCGGATGATCCGGCGCCGCGCCGAGCCGGTCGACGATCACGCCGTCGACACCCGCGTCGATCGCCGCGCCGGCGACGATCTTGTGGAACAGCTCGGCGCCGATGCCGCCCGAGCAGGAGAACGTGAACAGCACCCCGCCAGGCTCGAGCAGCTTCAGCGCGAGGCGGTTGATGTCCTTGTAGGCGCGCGCGGCGCGCTCGGCGTGCGCGACGGTCGGCGCGAACTTCGGCGGGTCGAGCACGATCGCATCGAAGCGCCGGCCTTCGTCGAGCGCGCGGCGCAGCGTCTGGTTGACGTCGGCGTCCAGCGTCGTGTGCCGCGCGGCATCGAAGCCGTTCAGCCGCACGTGCGCATCGGCGCGCGCCAGCGCCGGGGCCGACGAGTCGACGCTCGTGATCTCGCGCGCGCCGCCCGCGAACGCGGCCACGCTGAAGCCGCCGGTGTAGCAGTAGCAGTTCAGCACGCTCTGGCAGCCGTACTGGCGCACCGCGTCGGCGAACGCCTTGCGGTTGTCGCGCTGGTCCAGATAGAAGCCGGTCTTGTGGCCCTCGGCGACGTCCAGCGTCAGCTGCCACTCGTGCTCGCGTATCGTCAGCCCGGTCGCGCCGCTGCCCTTCAGCCAGCCGGTCGATTCCTTCAGGCCTTCGAGCGAGCGCGAGCTCGCGTCGCTGCGCTCGTAGATGCGCTTGAGGCCGCTGGCCGCCAGCAGCGATTCGACGATCGTCGGCTTGAAGCGCTCGACGCCGGCGGCGAGGAACTGCGCGCTGAGCACGTCGCCGTAACGGTCGACGATCAGCCCCGGCAGGCCATCGGCCTCGCCGTGGATCAGGCGCAGCGCGTCGCTCGCGATCGGCAGCCGGGCGCGCGCCGCGATGGAGCGCTCGATGCGGCGCGCAAACAGCGTGCTGTCGATTCGTTCGCTTTCGTCGAAGCTCCAGGCGCGCAGGCGGATCTGCGAAGCGGGGCTGTACGCGGCCCACGCGAGGAAGCGGCCGTCGCGCGCCTGCACGCGAACGGTTTCGCCGGCATCGGCGCGGCCGCTCGCGATCGAACTCTCGAAGACCCAGGGATGGCGGCGTTCGAGCGAGCGCTCCTTGCCGTCGCGCAGCGTGATGACTTTCATGGGGTGAGGGCGATCATCGCTTGCGCCTGGCCCGCGGGTGGGCCGCGTCGTAGACCTTGGACAGATGCCCGAAGTCGAGCTTCGTGTAGACCTGCGTCGTCGTGATGTTCGCGTGGCCCAGCAGCTCCTGCACGCCGCGCAGATCGCCGCTCGATTGCAGCAGGTGGCTCGCGAACGAATGGCGCAGCATGTGCGGGTGCACGTGGGTCGGCATGCCGCTGCGCAGTGCACGCTGCTTCAGCCGCGAGCGGATCTGGCTCGCGCTCAGCCGCGTGCCGCG
>DATEFR010000574.1:0-6059 GCA_035280545.1 Burkholderiaceae bacterium
ACGCGATCAACGCCACGATCACGACGGCGGACAGAACCATCAACGTTTCTCGATCCATGTTCATGCAAGTCTCCTACCCCGGCCCTGGCGCGTCCTTGGAGCGTTCGAGGCCGGGAACAGCGTGGCACGGCCAGTCTAGGAGTCGCCTCTCGGACGGGATGTCGGAGCACGCTGGCAAGCCCTTCTGAAGGGGACCGGTTGCGGTGTAGGACGGCACCGCGGCGACGATGGCGCAGTGGCCGTGATGAGGCGATGTCCTACGGCCGCAGGCACTCGTTGCCGACTGACCGCTACCGGCATCGATGCCAACGTGGAGTGCCCCCTTGGGCTACGACTCAAAAGGAAACCCCATGAAATCCAGACTCGCCCTCACCGGTCTCATCACCTGTGCATGTCTTGCCCCTGTGGTCGGCCACGCTGTCGACGACCAGGACAAGGATCGCGCGCATCCCAAGGCGTTCGTCAAGGACTCGGCGGTCACGACGGCCGTGAAGACGAAGCTCGCGGCCGAGCACCTCGGCAGCCTCTCGAAGATCCACGTCGACACCGACGCCAACGGCGTGGTGACGCTGCGCGGCACTGCAAGAAGCCAAGAGGACATCGACAAAGCGGTTGCGATCGCCAGCAAGACCAAGAATGTGCGCAGCGTCAACAACGAGCTGACGATCAGGAAGGACGATTGAGCTGCGTTGCGGTTTCGATCACAGAAGGATTCCCATGAACGAGATGGAGACAGCACTCGACGATTTGGACGGCCTTCATGAGGCCTTGCACGCCCTGTCGGACACACGACGCACGAGCCCACTGGCCCGCAATGCCGAACTTGGCAAGACGCTGCGCCGCGAGCTGGCGGCCGCGGCCGACGCCTATGTGTCCACCGTCATCTCGACCTCCCGAGGCGAGCTCGACCCGAAGCGAGTCCGGAAGTGCCGCACGGCGGCCGCCGGCATGATGCCGACCGCCGTCGCGAATCAGAAGCGCCTCGCGTCTTTGGTCGAACAGCGACGCATCCCGGCGCCGCAGTTTCGGGAGGATCTGCAGCAACTGCTCAGCCTCTCGCTGCACTGCCGCGCCGCCCTCGCCGCGCTGGCCCCCACGGTCGACCGGCGCGCCGCCGAGGCGCTAGGCAACAAGGTGCTCGTCGAACTTCGTGGAGCGACGCTCCTCTATGTGTCGACCGCTCGCACGGTCGACGACGGGGCCGTTGAAAAAGCGCGTGCCGCGGTCGTGGAACAGCTCAACAAAGCCGAAAGTCACGCCGCTGAATGCGTAGCCTTGGCTCCCGAGCCCGGTGACGACGTGTCATCGCTGGGGGTCACGCTCTCGAAGGACGTGGTCGAGACGATTCATGGGATGTCGCACGGTTGGAGCACTGCAGCTGCACCGTCCGCATCCGAAGGCGTCGGCGACCTCGCCCCGGTCCCATACGATCACGTTGCCACCGCCCACGACAGCATCAGGCCGTCGAGTTCGAGCCGCACGTCATAGTGCAGCGCCGTGGCGGCGTGCTTCTGAATTACGCCGCGCGGCTCCGGCGTGTGCGCGAAGTCGCGTCTCGCGTTGCATTCGCGCAGCGGGTCGGCTCGCCTGGACATGGCAGCGATCAGTTGGCCGGCCGCCCGCCGGTGCTCGCCAGGATGTCACCGCTCATGAAGCTCGCCTGGTCCGACGCGAGCAGGACATACAGCGGCGCGATCTCGGCCGGCTGCCCGGGCCTGCCCAGCGGCGTGTTCGAGCCGAAGGTCTTCAGCTTGTCGGGCTTCTGCCCTCCGCTCGGTTGCAGCGGCGTCCAGTACGGTCCGGGAGCCACGGCATTGACGCGTATCCCCATGGGCGCGAGCTGCTTGGCCAAACATTTCGTGAACGATGCGATCGCGGCCTTGGTGGCGGCGTAGTCGAACAGGTACTCCGACGGATCGTAGGTGTTGATCGACGCGGTGTTGACGATCGTCGCGCCGGCGCGCAGGTGAGGCAGCGCTGCTTTGGTGATCCAGAACAACGCATAGACGTTGGTCTTGAAGGTTGCGTCGAACTGCTCGTTGCTGATATCGGCGATCGAATCGCGAGCCTGCTGGTACCCGGCGTTGTTGACGAGGATGTCCAGGCCGCCGAGCCTGTCCACCGCGTCGGCCACGAGCTTGCGGCAGAACACCTCATCGCGAATATCACCAGGCAGCGGAACTGCCTTGCGGCCTTCGGCGCGAATCAGATCGATGACTTCCCGTGCGTCCTCCTCTTCGGCGGGTAGATAGCCGAAGGCGACATCGGCACCCTCGCGGGCGAACGCGATCGCCGCGGCGCGGCCGATCCCGGAGTCGCCGCCCGTGATCAAGGCCTTGCGCCCCGTGAGGCGCCCGGATCCTGCGTAGCTGGTTTCGCCATGATCGGGCCGCGGTTCCATCCGGCACGCCAGGCCGGGACGTTCCTGTTGCTGCGCCCGGAAAGGAGGGCTCGGGTATTTGTCCCTCGGGTCATGAAGCGAGTCGGCCCTCTTCCCCGGCGCGCTGCCGCTAGCCATGGCTGCGGGACCGATGGCTGGTGCTGGAACGGCTGCTGCTCTTGGCCTTGGGCGGGGCCTTGCCGCCTTCCTTGCGAGCTTCCGACAGGCCGATCGCGATGGCCTGTTTGCGACTCGTGACTTTCTTGCCTGACTTGCCACTCTTGAGCGTGCCTTGCTTGCGCTCGTGCAGCGCCGCGTGGACCTTCTCCTTCGACTTTTCACCGTACTTGGCCATGACGCTTCCCCTGTCGCTGGATGGATGCCTTCGAGTATCGGCAAGGCGATCGCGGTTTGCCGTCGGCTCGTATCGGGTTCAGCTGTCGGAGAGGATGCTGGGCGGCCTACGAATCGCAGACGCATGGACTAGATTTCCCATATCACGATGAGGAGAACGCGATGGCAATGGTCACTGGCCTGTTCAAGGACAAGGACAGCGCCGAGCTCGCTTTCCAGTCCGTCGTCGATCTGGGCTACGACAAGGACGACATCAATGTGGTCATGTCCGACAAGGTGCACCAACGATATCTTCGCGCCCACAACCTGACCGCAGACGATTCAGGCGCGACCGATCTGGAAGAAGCCGCCGCCGCCGATGCCCACTATTCAGCGAACGAGACCTGGGGTGGCCCCGTGGGTGGGACGGTGGGCACGATTGCGCCCGTCATTGCAGCGGTGGGCGTGTTGTTGATTCCCGGCTTCGGGATCGCGGCCGGGCCGGTGGCGATCGCACTGGCAGCGTCCGCAGCGACCGGTGTCGCCATCGGCCTCATGGCCGTCCTCGTGAACTGGGGCATTCCGGACTCGCGCGTCAAGCAGTACGAACTCGGACTGCGTGCAGGCGGCATTCTGCTGGGCGTCAAAGCACGCTCCGATGCGGATGCCTTGCAGATCGAACAGCGTTGGCGAGAGCGCGGCGGCGAACACATTCATTTGTAGGCCGCCCTCTGAGGCCGGTGTGCTTCATCGCAACACGACCGTGCGCAAGCCGTTGATGAAGACGCGGTGCTCGAGCACGTAGCGGATCGCCCGCCCGAGCACCAGGCATTCGACATGGCGTCCGGCGCTCAGCAGCTGCTCCGGGCTGTACGCATGGTCGACGCGCTCCAGCGCCTGCTCGATGATGGGTCCTTCATCCAGATCGGTGGTCGCGAAGTGCGCCGTCGCGCCGATCAGCTTCACGCCACGGGCGTGCGCTTGTGCATAGGGACGCGCCCCTTTGAAGCCCGGCAGGAACGAATGGTGGATGTTGACCACGCGCCCTTGCAGGGTCCGGCACATGTCTTCCGACAACACTTGCATGTAGCGCGCCAGCACCACGAGCTCGGCACCGTAGTCGCGGATGCAACGCAGCACCTGCGCCTCCTGCTGCGACTTCGTCTCGGGCGTGATGGGAAGGTGATGGAACGGCAGGCCTTCGGCCTTCGCGATGGGCGCAAGGTCGGGATGGTTGGACACCACCGCGACGACGTCCATGTCGAGCTCGCCACGCCGGCGCTGCGCCAGCAGATCGTGCAGGCAGTGGTCCGCCTTGGACACGATGATCAGCACGCGCGTCGGGCGCCGCATGTCGTGGATCGCGCCCTCGGCGTCGGCGAAGCCGGTCAACACCTCGTCGTAGCCCGCATGCAGCGCGGCCAGGTCCTGGGTCGTCACGCCGCGGAGACGAAACACCGTGCGAACGTAGAAGCGCTCGCTCGGCACGTCATCGAAGACCGCGAACTCTTCGATGTAGGCACCATGCTGCTCGAGCAGTGCGGTCACCGCGGCGACCTGCCCCCGGGCGCTCCGGCAGGCCAGCGTCAGGCAGTAGCGGCTTTCGCTCACGCGAATCGCCTCGTGACGAGCCCGCACTCCGCGCTCGCCCGTTCGAGCATCAGCCACACATAGCCCATGAAGCTGCGGCGCACCAGCAGCTCGTACTCGGGCGCATCGGCGGTCTGCCACAGCCACACCGACGCCTTGAAGAAGTGCGAGCCTGCACACCCGCCGCGCACGAAAGCGCGCGGATGCAGGTCCAGCGGGCAGCCCTGGGCCAGCACGTCGCGCGCCGGCGTGCCGCTCAGGTGCAGCACCGTATAACCGCTGCTCACGTCGGTCACCGCGTGGTGCAGGCCACGCAGCGCCTCGCGCAATCGAGCCCCCAGTGCATCGGCGTGGCCTTTGGGGCCGACGATGAACCAGTCGTCGGGCCCGGCCCAGACGACGCGCGCGACGCTGCTCTCGCTCGTCGTTCCGGCCTTCGTCGGCAAGGGCACGCCCAGCGCGCTGGCCGCGGCTTGGCAGAAAGCCGCATCGTCGGCGCTCCCGCGCAGGTTGACGATCGCGAGCCCCTCGCGCCAGCCGGCGACGAGTGCGCCGCTCGTGACGGCGCTGACGACCGCCGGCCCCTGGCCGGCGGAATGGGCGGTGCGCTGCAGGACCTCAAGCATTTTGACGCTCCGATTTCGGGTCGAAGAAGATGGGGTTGGCGATCGTCGCGGTGACCGTGCGCCCACCCTGCATCGAGACATGCACGCGCTCGCCCATGCGCTGCGTGCCGCCACGGATCAACGCGAGCGCGATGGAGCGGCCCAGCGTCGGGCTCGCGTAACTCGAGGTCACGTGGCCCGACGAACGCGCGGGGATGCTGGGGCGCGACTCTTCGATGATGGCCGCGCCCTCCTCGAGCACGATCTGCGGGTCGTCGGTCAGCAGACCGACGAACTGCTTGCGGTCCGCCCGCGCGGTGTCGCTGCGCGCGAGCGAGCGTTTGCCGAGGCAGTCCTTGGTCTTCGCGACCATCGCGCCCATGCCGAGGTCGACCGGCGTGACCGAACCATCGGTGTCCTGGCCGACGATGATGTAGCCCTTCTCGGCGCGCAGCACGTGCATGGTCTCGGTGCCGTAGGGCGTGATGCCGAACGGCGCACCGGCCGCGTGGATCGCCTCCCACACGCGCAGCCCTTCCGATGCCGGCACGTTGACCTCGTAGCTGCGCTCGCCGGAGAAGCTGATGCGCATGATGCGGGCCTTGACGCCGGCGACCGTGCCTTCGCGGTACGACATGAACGGGAACGCGGCGTCGTCGAAGTCGACGTCCTGGCACAGCTTCTTCAGCACGTCTCGGCTCTTCGGGCCGGCGAGCGCCGTCGTCGACCAATGGTCGGTGACGGTCGTCAGGTACACCTTGAGGTGCGGCCATTCGGTCTGCAGCCAGCGTTCCAGCCAGGCCAGCACGCGCGCTGCGCCGCCGGTCGTCGTGTGCATCAGGAAGTGGTTCTCGCCCAGCCGCACGGTGACACCGTCGTCGAACACCATGCCGTTCTCGTCCAGCATCAGGCCGTAGCGGCACTTGCCCACCTCGAGCTTGGACCAGGCATTGCAGTAGACCCAGTTCAGCAGCGTGGCGGCATCCGGACCCTGGATGTCGATCTTGCCGAGCGTGGAGGCGTCCAGCGTGCCGACGCCGTTGCGCGTGGCCAGCACCTCGCGCTTCACCGCGGCATGCAGATCCTCGCCCGGCTTCGGGAAGTACCACGGGCGCTTCCACTGGCCCACGTCCTCGAACAGGGCGCCGCGC
>DATEFR010000575.1:0-6393 GCA_035280545.1 Burkholderiaceae bacterium
GGGCAGGGGTCGGCCGTCATCAAGTCGGCGCCCAGGCGGCGGACCTTCGGCAGCGCAGCGCGGCGTTGCGGCAGATCGAACGCAGCACCATCCTGCTGGTTCTGCGCCATCGGCGGGTTCTGCTGCGCGTCGGGCTGTCGCAGGGGCGGGTTGGAGGGTAGCTGCGCCGCGATGCGCTGCACGTATTCCTCGAACTCGCCGGGGCGGTACTCCGGCTGAGGGAACGCCTCCTGCGGGCAGCGCAGCGTCGTGCTGCTGCGTTGTTGCTGCTGCCCTTGCGTGCCTTGGCGCAGCCGCACCGGTCCGCTGCTCGACGTGCTGTCCGTCGAGTTCTGCAAGGTCTGCTGCCCTTGCTGCGGGTCGGGCACCTGGATCTGCGCCAGGGCCGGCAGTGTCGTCGTCAGAAGGAGCCCCACGGCGGACAGGCACGCCAGTCGGCGCGAAGCGGAGCGTAGGAATCGGTTCATGCAAGAAGGCATCGATGCGGGCCGAAATCGCCCGCACACGCGGGGCCGGCGGCATTCTACCGACGCGTTTGGTCACACCCCGCCGATAGAATGGCGCGCGATGCTCATCCTGCTTGTGGCCTTCGGCGTATCGCTGGGCTTGACGCTCCTCACGGTCGCGATGGCGCAGCGTCATGCGCACCTCTTCAACGACCACGATCTCTCCGGGCCGCAGAAATTCCACGCTCGCCCGGTCCCGCGTGTCGGTGGCATCGGCATCGTGGCCGGTGCGGTGGCGGGGGTGCTGGTCGTGCTGACGCTCGACCGCGTCGTCGGTCTGCAAGGGCTGCTGCTGCTGGCCTGCGGGGCGCCGACCTTCCTGGCCGGCTTGTCGGAAGACATCACCAAGCGCATCAGCCCGCGCCGTCGCCTGTTCTTCACCGCGATGTCGGCGGCGCTGGCGGTCTGGCTGGTCGAGGCCGTCATCACGCGCACCGCGATTCCGGGCCTGGACTGGATCGTGTCGTTCGCGGCCGGCGCGGCGCTGGTCACGGTCTTCGTGGTGGCCGGCGTCGCGAACTCGCTGAACATCATCGACGGCTTCAACGGGTTGTCGTCGATGTGCGGCATCCTGATCCTGGTGTGCCTGTGCTACGTCGGCACGGTCGTGGGCGACCCGCTCGTGACGCTGCTTGCGCTGGTCGGCATCGGCGCGATGCTGGGTTTTTTCATCTGGAATTTCCCGGCCGGGCTGATCTTTCTCGGCGACGGCGGTGCCTATTTCCTCGGCTTCTATGTCGCCGAGCTGGCGATCCTGCTGCTGCACCGCAATCCGGAGGTCTCGCCGATGTTTCCGCTGCTGCTGTGCATTTATCCGGTGTTCGAGACGGTGTTCTCGATCTACCGGCGCAAGGTTCTGCGCGACGTCTCGCCGGGGCTGCCCGATGGCCTGCACCTGCACTCGCTGGTCTATCGGCGCCTGATGCGCTGGGCCATCGGCAACAAGAGCGCCAAGGCGCTCACCCGCCGCAATTCGATGACTTCGCCGTACTTGTGGATGCTGTGCATGATGGCCGTCGTCCCGGCGGTGCTGTTCTGGAACAGCACGCCGGCGCTGGTGGCGTTCATCCTGTTGTTCGGCATCGGATACGTGCTGCTGTACTGGCGCATCGTGCGCTTCAAAGCCCCGCGCTGGCTGGTCTACCGACGTCCGGAGCGCATGTAGGGGATAATCCCGGGTGATGAGCGATTCCACCCCGACCGGGGATCTCCAGCCGGCCCCCCCCGCCCGCTTCGACACCCTCTCCCTCGACGACAAGTTGCTGCGCGCCGTAGCCGCTCAGGGCTACGCGACGATGACGCCTATCCAGGCCAAGGCGATCCCCATCGTCCTGGCCGGTCGCGACGTGATGGGTGCGGCCCAGACCGGCACCGGCAAGACCGCTGCGTTCTCGCTGCCGCTGCTGCACAAGATGCTGAAGCACGAGAACGCGAGCATGTCGCCCGCCCGGCACCCGGTGCGCGCGCTGGTGATCGCGCCGACCCGCGAGCTCGCCGACCAGGTGGCCTCGAACATCAAGGGTTATGCCGCGCAGACCAAGCTGCGAGCCGCGGTTGTCTTCGGCGGCGTCGACATGAAGCCGCAGACGCTGGAGCTCAAGGCCGGCGTCGAGGTGCTGGTGGCAACGCCGGGGCGGCTGCTCGACCACATCGAGGCGAAGAACTGCGTGCTGAACCAGGTCGAGTACGTCGTGCTCGACGAGGCCGACCGCATGCTGGACATCGGCTTCCTGCCCGACCTGCAGCGCATCCTCAGCTATCTGCCGAAGCAGCGCCAGACGCTGCTGTTTTCGGCGACGTTCTCGCCCGAGATCAAGCGGCTGGCCGAGAGTTATCTGCAGGATCCGGTGCTGGTCGAGGTGGCGCGGCCGAACGCGACCGCGTCCACCGTCGAGCAGCGCTTCTACAGCGTCGCGCCCGACGACAAGCGGCGCGCGGTGCTCAAGCTGCTGAAGGAGCGCACGCTGTCGCAGGCGATCGTGTTCGTGAATTCCAAGCTCGGTTGCGCGCGGCTTGCGCGCGCGTTCGAGCGCGACGGGCTGCGCACCAACGCGCTGCATGGCGACAAGTCGCAGGACGAGCGCCTGAAGGCGCTCGATGCGTTCAAGCGCGGCGAGGTCGATGTGCTGGTCGCGACCGACGTGGCCGCGCGCGGCTTGGACATCGCCGACCTGCCGGCGGTCTTCAACTTCGACGTGCCGTTCAACGCCGAGGACTACGTGCACCGCATCGGCCGCACCGGCCGCGCCGGCGCGTCGGGGCTGGCGGTGACGCTGGTCTCGCGCGAGGACACGCGATTGGTGTCCGACATCGAGAAGCTGATCAAGAAGAAGATCGACCTCGAACCGCTCGAGCTCGACGACGAGCCGCCGCCGCGCCGCGACTACTACCGCGATCGTTTGCGTCACGACGATGC
This sequence comes from Burkholderiaceae bacterium, assembly GCA_035280545.1. Lineage (GTDB taxonomy): Bacteria > Pseudomonadota > Gammaproteobacteria > Burkholderiales > Burkholderiaceae_C > DATCSE01. The sequence goes on from DATEFR010000575.1 coordinate 2,923, forward strand.
GGGCGAACCGCGTTCGCCGCGATCGGGTTCGGCTGGCGGGCGATCGATGCCGAGCTACGCGGCGCCGCGCGCACCCGCCGACCCGTTCTTCGACAAGCCGTACGAGCCCAGCGCCTCGTCCGGCGGCGAGCCGCCGGCGTGGGAGAAGACAGCGAAGGCGCCGGCCGCGCCGCGCGGCCTCTCGGCGTACATCAAGCCGAAGAAGCGCGTGGCCGCGCTGTTCGGCGCGAAGATTCCTGACGCGGAAGAGACGACGCCGTCCTGAGCGACGTCTTGAGGCGATGTTCTGTCGCCGGGGCGTCAGCGCGTCGTCGCCAGCAGGGAAAACACGGCCGGCACGTCGTCCGGTAGTGCGACCGGCGCCGCTTTCCAGCCGGCCACGGTGTCGGTTCGCGAGAAGCCGCCGTCCAATGTCAGCCCGCAACTCACGGCCAGCCGCGTGTTGGCGGCGAGATGTGCAAGCAGCGCCGAAAGCAGCGCCGCGTTGCGGTACGGCGTTTCGATCATCAACTGGGTCTGCCGCTCGCGCTGCGACAGCGTTTCGAGCTCGCGGATGCGGGCGCCGCGTTCGTTCGCGTCCACCGGCAGATAGCCGACGAACGCAAAGCTCTGCCCGTTGAGGCCGCTCGCGGCGAGCGCGAGCAGCAGCGAGCTCGGGCCGGGCAGCGCGACAACCCGGATGCCCGCGCGATGCGCTGCCTCGACCAGGGCCGCGCCGGGATCGGCCACGCCGGGCAGGCCGGCCTCGGAAATCAACCCGATGTCGCAACCCTGTCGTTGTGCCGGCGCGAGCAGCGTCGCCCATTCGTCGGTCGTCGGCACCGCGGCGGCCGAACGGCCGCCTTTGCTCGCACGCGGCAGCTCGCGGATCTCGATCGCCTGCAGCGGCCGCGTCAGCGGAACGACCGCGTCGACACGCTTCAGGAAAGCTCGCGTGGTCTTCGCGTTCTCGGCGACCCAATGCGGCAGCCGTGCCGCGATCTCGATCACGCCCAGCGGCAGCACCTGCTGCAGCGGCGGCACGCCGGTTTTGGCGCCGAAGTCCAGCGTGTTCGGCACGAGGTAGAGCGCGCCCGGCGTGCTGGCGCTCATCGCCGTTCGCGGCTCACGGAGTGCCCGGCGCCTGCGCTGTCGCGAGCGGGTCGATGCCGGCCGCGCGCAGCAGCGTGCAGGTCCGGATCAGCGGCAGGCCGATCAGCGCGGTCGGGTCGTCGGACTCGATCGCCTCCAGCAGCGCGATCCCCAGCGTCTCGGCTTTTGCGCTGCCGGCGCAATCGTAGGGCTGCTCGGTGCGCAGGTAGTGTTCGATCTCGGCGTCGTCGAGCTGGCGGAAGCGCACGGTCACCGGCGCCAGCGCGGTCCCGACGACATCGCGACCACCGTTGCGCACAACCGCCACGGCCGTCTGAAACACGACGCTGCGCCCGCGCATGCGGCGCAACTGCGCGACCGCGCGTTCGTGCGTGCCGGGCTTGCCGATCGCGACACCGGCGAGATCCGCGACCTGGTCGGAGCCGATCACGACCGCATCGGGATGCCGGGCGGCCACGGCCCGCGCCTTCGCGAGCGCGAGGCGCTGCGCGAGCGCTGCGGGCGTCTCGCCGGCGTGTGCGGTTTCGTCGACCTCCGGAGCCGTCACGTCGAACGGCAGCCGCAGGCGCTGCAGCAGCTCGCGGCGATAACGCGATGTCGATGCGAGGATCAGCTGTGGCGGTGGCACGTTGCGCGGGTCCATCAATCGAACGATGCGGCCGCGGCCAGCAGCGGCGCCTGCTGGTCCTTTGCCGACAGCTGCGGCGCCATGCCGATGTCGGGCCAGGCGACGCCGATGTCGGGATCGTCCCAGCGTACCGCACCTTCCGCTTGCGGCGCGTAGAAGTCGGTGGTCTTGTAGAGGAAATCGGCTGTGTCGCTGAGCACCAGGAAGCCGTGGGCGAAGCCCGGCGGGATCCAGAGCTGGCGATGGTTCCGTGCGCTCAGCTCCACGCCGACCCAGCGGCCGAACGTCGCGCTGCTGCGTCGCATGTCGACGGCCACGTCGAACACCGCGCCGCTGACCACGCGCACCAGTTTGCCCTGCGCATGCGGCGGCAGCTGGAAGTGCAGCCCGCGCAGTACGCCTTTGCTGGAGCGCGAGTGGTTGTCCTGCACGAACGTGTGGCCGGAGCCGGCCGCGGCGTCGAACGCACGTTGGCTGAAGCTTTCGAGGAAGAAGCCGCGCTCGTCGCCGAACACCTTGGGTTCGAAGACGAGCACGCCGGGCAGGGCGGTCGTGGTCACGTTCATCGGGCGCGATCTTACCGGGCGCCCGGTCGTACACTGTGCCGATGGCTGCCCGTGAGTTCGATCCGTTTCGCCTCGATGTCGAGGCTTTCGCGAAGGAGGCTGCGAGCCTGGCCGGTCGCTGGCCGCTAGCCCAACTCGACCGACTGGCGGAGTCGGCCGTGACCCCTCCTGAATCGGCGGGCGACACCGACCCGCTGGCCGGTCGCGAGGTGACGTGGCACGTGCGCGGCGAATCGCGCGCGGTGCGTGGCGGCTCGGAAAGCGACCGGCAGATCTGGCTGCACCTGAACGCTCAGGCCGAGCTGCCGCTCGAATGCCAGCGCTGCCTGAAGCCGGTCGCGACTCCGGTCGATGTCGAGCGCAGTTTCCTGTTCGTCCGCGGCGAGGATGCAGCTGCCCAACTCGACGCCGACAGCGAGGACGACGTGCTGTCGCTGACCCGCGCCCTCGATCTGCGCGAGCTGATCGAGGACGAGCTGCTGCTGGCGCTGCCGCTGGTGCCGCGCCACGAGGTCTGCGACACGCCGCTGCCGATGCCATCCGACGACGGCCATGTATCCGATGGCGATGCGCCGCCGCATCCGTTCGCCGGGCTCGCGGCGCTGAAGCGCGGTTCGCGCCTGAACTGAGGGCGCGCCGCCAGGTCACTGACGCCCGGAAACATCGGCATGCTAGAATGTCGGGCTTTCCCGCCTTCGACCGGCAAGTGCGGGACCCGACGCTCTATTCTCGTTCTTTCCCGTTTTTCAGGCATTTTCAAGAGCGCCGGCCCGACCGGTTACGCCGGGCCCAAGGAGAAATTCATGGCTGTTCAGCAGAACAAGAAGTCCCCGTCCAAGCGCGGCATGCACCGCGCGCACAACGCCGTGGCCGTGCCCGGCACCGCGATCGAGCCGACCACCGGCGAAACGCACCTGCGTCACCACATCAGCCCGACCGGCTTCTACCGTGGGCGCAAGGTGCTGAAGACGAAGGCCGACGCCTGATCGTCATCCCGGCTGACCGCCTTGCCCAAGGCTTGACCGCCCCGCGATGACGGTTCGCATTGCCGTCGATTGCATGGGTGGCGACCACGGCCCGGCCGTGACGCTGCCCGCGTGCCGCGCATTCCTCGCGGCGCATCCGCAGGCCGAGGTCATCCTCGTCGGCCGCGCCGAGGCGTTGGCGCCGGCGGCGCACTGGGAG
>DATEFR010000576.1:0-8508 GCA_035280545.1 Burkholderiaceae bacterium
ACAGCGGCGCCTTTCTCATGGTCGGCCTCCTGGAGACGTGGTCGGATGCGGCGAGGCGTCAGTACGGTAGCACGCCTCATGCCTCCTTGTCAGGGAGCAGTTCGCATGCCCGATTCAGACGGTCCAGCGGCGTTCGAATTCGTGCTTGGCGAACTGCTCGACCAGGAAGTCGACGAAGCAGCGCACCTTGGCCGGCAGATGCCGCCGGGTCGGGTAGGCGATGTTGATCGTCAGCTGCTGCAACTGCCATTCCCGGAGCAACTGCACGAGTCGGCCGGCGACCAGGTCGTCGTGGACGATGTAGGTCGGCTGCATCAGGATGCCCAGCCCCTGGTGCGCCGCGGCGCGCAGCACCTGGCCGTCGTTGGCCTCGAGCACGCCGCGCACCGGCACCGCGGTGACGATGCCGTCGCGCGTGAAGCGCCACTCGTTCGGATGGTTGGCCAGGGTGTAGACCAGCAGCCGGTGTCGGGCCAGTTCGTCGGGCGTGCGCGGCGCGGCGTGGCGCTGAAGATAGCGCGGCGCCGCCGCCAGCACGCGCTGAGTTTCGGCCAGGCGACGCACGGTGATGCCCGATTCGCTTTCGAACTCGCGATTGCGGATCGCCACATCGATGTTGTTCTCGAGCAGGTCGGTGTACCGGTTCGAGGCGACGACCTCGACCCGCAGCTCCGGATAGCGCTCGTGGAATTCGGCCAGCAGCGGCGCGATCACGATCATCGAGAACGACAGCGAGGCCATCACGCGCAGCTGCCCGGTCGGGCTCAGCGCCGAGGCGTTGACGGCGCTCTCGGCGTCGCGCAGCTCGCCCAGCAGCGGCTTGCAGCGGCGGTAGAACGCGTCGCCCACATCGGTCAGATGCAGCCGCCGGGTGTTGCGCTGGACCAGCCGCGCCGACAGCCGTTTCTCGAGCGCCGCCAGATAGCGGCTCGCCGCCGCATTCGACAGCCCCACCGCCTCGGCCGCGCGCGACAGGCTGTTGAGCTCGGCGACCTGCACGAACAGTTCGATCTCGGTCCAGCGATCCATGATTACCCGCAGTTTTCCGAAAAGCGGAAGAAAGCTTTGCCGGCATGCGCTTCTTCGAACGCCTCGTGGAGTCTAGTGTGACGGTCGTGATCAGGCACGTCGTCATGTGGTCGGTGCGCGGCGAGGACGCCGCGGCCCACGCGCGCAACATCGCGCTGCTGAAGAGCGAATTCGAGTCGCTGCGCGGGCGCGTGCCCGGTCTGCTGGCGCTCGAGGTCGGGGTCGACGACAGCCGCGTCGACTATGCCTGCGACGTGGTCCTGATCGCCGACTTCGCGTCGCGCCAGGCGCTGGCCGACTACGCGACGCATCCCGAGCACCTGCGCGTCCGCACGCGCCTGGGCGATCTGCGCAGCGCGCGTCACCAGGTCGATTACGAACTCGACGACGACGCGATGCCGGGTACGGCGCGGCGCCGCCTGACCGTGCGCGAGAGCGCGCCCCAACCCGCGGGGTCACAACGCGGGTGAACAACAGACTGGAGACGACACCATGTGCATATTGTGCGAGCGGCGTCTGCTGCGGCGGCATAGCCTCGGGCATTGGAATTCGCGGCGTGGCTTCCTGAAGGCGGCGGCTGCCGCCGGCGTGGCGGCGGGCAGCGGCGGGCTGGCGTTGTTCGCGCCGCGTTCCGCGGCGGCCCACGACAACGAGGAGCGCGAACCGGAGTACAGCGGCCACCGCGGGCGCCGCTACCTGATCCGCGGCGGCGCCGTGATGTCCATGGACCCGACGGTGGGCGACTTCGCGTCCGCCGACGTGCTGGTCGACGGCCGCAAGATCCTCGCCATCGGCCCGAACCTCGCGGCGCCGGGCATTCCAACGATAGACGCGCGCGGCCGCATCGTGATGCCGGGCTTCATCGACACGCACCACCACCAGTTCGAGACCGCGCTGCGCAGCTTCCTGGCCGACGGCATCCTGATCAACGACGGCTCGAACACGCCCAGCGGCAACCTGACCTACTACGAGAACATCCTGCTGAAGTTCGCGCCGGTGTACCGGCCGCAGGACGTCTACATCAGCGAGCTGGTCGGCGGCCTGAGCCAGCTCGACGACGGCGTGACGACCGTGCACGACATCTCGCAGATCCATCACACGCCGCAGCACTCGGATGCCGCGATCCAGGCGCTGTTCGACGCCGGCCGGCGCGCCGCGTTCGGCTACTTCGAGGGCGCCGGGTCCAACCACGGGCCGGCTTACGCGTACCCGCAGGACGCGGCGCGCATCAAGCAGCAGTGGTTCTCGTCCAGCGACCAGCTGGTCCACATGATCATGGGCGGCGAGGTCTACCTGGGGCCCGAGACCTACACCCAGGCCTGGACCATAGGCCGTCAGCTCGGGCTGCAGATCGCCGCGCACATCCTCTCGCCGTTCGGGATCCGGCCCATCCTCGACCTGCTCGCGCAGGGCAAGGGCGGCGTCAACAGCAACATCGCGCTCGGGCCGGACAACCTGTTCGTGCACATGACCGGCATGTCCGACATGGCCTGGCAGAAGGCCAAGGACGCCGGCGTGCAGGTCTCGCTGGCCGTGCCGATCGAGATGAACATGCGCCACGGCATCCCGCCCATCCTGAAGATGCAGAGCCTGGGCATGGAGCCCTCGCTGAGCGTGGACGTCGAATGCACGCTGACGGCCGACTTCTTCACGCAGATGCGCTCGATGATGAACATGCAGCGCATGGTCGTGAACCAGATGGTCCTGGACCCGGGCTTCGCGAGCAACAACTGGTGGCCGACCCCGCCGCTGGGCACGCCGGCGCTGCTGACCACGCGCGACGTGCTGCGCTACGCCACCGTCAACGGCGCGAAAGCCCTGCGGCTGGACGGCAAGGTCGGTTCGCTGACGCCCGGCAAGGAGGCCGACATCCTCATCCTCGATGCCCAGGCCCTGAACGTGACGCCGCTGAACCACGTGCCTGGCGCGGTGGTCTCGCTGATGGACCGCACGAACGTCGAAACGGTGATCGTCGCCGGCAAGGTGCGCAAATGGAGGGGCCGCCTGCTCGACGTCGACCTGCCGCGCCTGCGCCGGCAGCTCGAGGCATCGCGCGACTACGTGTTCGCGGCCGCGGGCATCCACCAGGACCTGTTCAGCCCGAACTGAAGGCCATCCCGGCGGGTCGGTGCGCGACCGCGGCATCATCGCGGTATGTGGATCGACACGCACTGCCATCTGGACGCGGGTGAATTCGACGCCGACCGCGACGCCGTGATCGCCCGTGCGCGCGCGGCCGGCGTGGCGCAGATCGTGGTGCCCGCGGTGGCGCGCGACAACCTCGACGCGGTGCGGGAACTGGCCGCCCGTCACGGGTTCGCGTACGCGCTGGGCATCCATCCGTTGTTCGTCGAGCGAGCCGCTGACGACGATCTGCGCCGCCTGCGCGACACGCTGGCCGCGCACCGCGACGACCCGCGGCTGGTCGCGATCGGCGAGATCGGCCTCGACCACTTCGTCGCCGGGCTGGACCGCGAGCGCCAGGCGCGCTTCTATGCGGCGCAGCTCGGGCTCGCGCGCGAGTTCGAGCTGCCGGTGATCGTCCATGTGCGGCACTCGGCCGATGCGCTGCTCAAGTATTTGCGCCGCACGCCGGTGCCTGGCGGCATCGTGCATGCGTTCAACGGCAGCGAGCAGCAGGCACTCGCGTTCGTCGAACGCGGGTTCCGGCTGGGCTTCGGCGGCGCGATGACGTTCGATCGCGCGCTGAACATCCGCGCGCTCGCGCGCACCTTGCCCCTGGACGCGATCGTGCTCGAGACCGATGCCCCCGACATCCCGCCGCAGTGGCTGTACAAGACCGCGGCGCAGCGTGCCGCCGGTGCCACGTCGCGCAACGAGCCGGGCGAGCTGCCGCGCATCGCGCGCACGCTGGTCGAGCTGCGCGGGCTGGACCTGCAAGAGGTCGCGGCGGCGACGCGCGCGAACGCGCATGCGGCGCTGCCGCGATTGGCTGCGCTGGAGGCGCGATGAGCGCGGTTCTTGACGCCGCCGTGCTGCAAGGCCTGGCTCCGGTGATCGACCGGCGCACGCGGCTGGTCGTGTTGGGCAGCTTTCCCGGCGTCGCGTCCCTGCAGGCGCAGCAGTACTACGGCCATCCGCGCAATCACTTCTGGCCCATTCTCGGTGCGATCTGGCGGCGGGACCTCGCGGCGCTACCGTATCCGCAGCGCCTGGGTGCGATGCTCGAACACGGGCTGGGCCTGTGGGATGTCTACGCGAGCTGCCGGCGCGAGGGCAGTCTGGACAGCGCGATCGAGGCGCCGGTGCTGAACGACCTCGCGAGCCTGCCGCTTCTGGCGCCGCAGCTGCGCACCATCGCCCACAACGGCGGCGAATCGGCACGCTCGATGCGCCACACGATCGCGCACACGCAGGGGACGGGTGTCGCCGTGCTGCGGCTGCCGTCGACCAGTCCGGCCAACGCGAGCTGGAGCTTCGAGCGCAAGCTCGCGGCCTGGCGCACCGCATTCGAGGAAGCCGATATCGCATGAGCACGCTGCCCTCACCCCTGGCCCTCTCCCGCAAGCGGGAGAGGGAGACGATCGCGCCGGCTTGCTCCCTCTCCCGCTTGCGGGAGAGGGTTGGGGTGAGGGTCGTCCAGTGAGTCCGTCGTCGACGAAGCGCAGAGCAAGCGAGCCGGAAGAGCTCGCGCCGGCCACGATCTCCGAAGCCGACGGCATCCGCTACCTGCACCTGGGCACGCCGTGGGTGCAGGGCGCGATGCGCGTGCGCAAGCCGCTTGCGCTCGAGCTCGAGTACATCCAGCGCATGATGGCGTGGATGCTGCTGCGCACGCCGCAGCAGCTCGCGCGCGGGCATGCCGTGCAGCTGGGGCTGGGCGCCGCGGCGATCACGCGCTATTGCCACAGCGTGATGAAGATGCGCACGACCGCGGTCGAGCTGAACCCGACCGTCATCGATGCGTGCCGCCTCTGGTTCCACCTGCCCGCCGACACGGCGCGGCTCAAGGTGCTCGAGATGGACGCCGCCGAGTTCGCGGCCGACCCGCAGCGCCGCGAGACCGTGGATGCGCTGTGCATCGACCTCTACGACCACGCCGCCGCGAGCCCGGTGCTGGACAGCGCGGACTTCTACCGCGACTGCCATGCGCTGCTCGCCGACGGCGGCGCGATGAGCGTCAACCTGTTCGGCCGCGACGCGAGCTTCGAGCGCAGCGCCGAGCGCATCGCCGCGGCGTTCGGCGCCGAACATATCGCAAGCCTGCGCCCGACACGCGAGGGAAACACTGTTGTCGTTGCGCTGAAAGCGACAGACTGGCCGGATCGTGCGACGCTGGCGGCGCGCGCGGATAACATCGAAGCCCGCTTCCAGTTGCCCGCGCGCAAGTGGCTGCGGATGATGCGAGCGTGGACGGCGACCGAGTGAACGAATGAGCAGCACGAGTACCAAGGCTCTGATGAAGACCGTCGAGGGCCATGCGCAAACCCCGCATCCCGCGGGCCGGCTCGACACCCGCGTGCTGCTCAAGTGGATGCGCGACGACGAGCTGATCACCGCCGACGAGGCCAGCCAGACCGCGAAGCGCTTTGCCGGCGCGAACAGCGCGCAGCACCCGCTGGTGCGACTCGGCAGCGCCGGCCTGCTGCGGCAGCGCGACGGCAAGATCCTCGACACCGATGCGCTGACCGAATGGCTGGCCACGCGCTGCGGCCTGCCGTACCTGCGCATCGACCCGCTGAAGGTCGACGTCGGCCGGGTCTCGGAGATCATGTCGATCAACTACGCCGAGCGGCGGCGTGCGCTGCCGCTGAACGTCGCGGCGCGCGAGATCACGATCGCGACCTGCGAGCCGTTCGACACGAGCTGGGTGGCCGAGATCGAAGGGCACACACGCAAGGCGATCAAGCTGGTGCTGTCCAACCCGCTCGAGGTGGCGCGCTACACGACCGAGTTCTACACGTTGTCGCGCTCGGTGCGCAACGCGGTGAAGACCGGCGAGACCGCGGCGATCGCGAGCTTCGAGCAGCTGGTCGAGCTCGGCAAGACCAACAAGCAGCTCGACGCGAACGACCAGGGCGTCGTGCAGGTCGTCGACTGGCTGTGGCAGTACGCGTTCGACCAGCGCGCCTCCGACATCCACCTCGAGCCGCGCCGCGAGCGCAGCGTGATCCGCTTTCGCATCGACGGCGTGATGCACACGGTCTACCAGCTCCCGCCCGGCGTGCTCAACGCGATGATCGCGCGCGTCAAGCTGCTCGGCCGCATGGACGTGGTCGAGAAGCGCCGTCCGCTGGACGGCCGCATCAAGACCCGCAACCCGGGCGGCGATGAGGTCGAGATGCGGCTGTCGACGATCCCGACCGCGTTCGGCGAGAAGATGGTGATGCGCATCTTCGACCCCGACACGACGGTCAAGCCGCTCGAGGGGCTGGGCTTCGGCAGCCACGACGGCAAGCGCTGGGAGCAGCTGGTCGCGAACGCGCACGGCATCATCCTCGTGACCGGGCCGACCGGCTCGGGCAAGACGACGACGCTGTACTCGACCTTGCGGCGCCTCGCGACCGACGAGGTCAACGTCTGCACCGTCGAGGATCCGATCGAGATGATCCAGCCGGCGTTCAACCAGACGCAGGTGCAGCCGGCCGTCGAGCTCGGTTTTGCCGAAGGCTTGCGCGCGCTGATGCGGCAGGACCCGGACATCATCATGGTCGGCGAAATCCGCGACCTCGAGACGGCCGAGATGGCGATCCAGGCGGCGCTGACCGGCCACCTGGTGTTCAGCACCTTGCACACCAACGACTCGGCCTCGGCGATCACCCGGCTGGTCGACCTGGGCGTGCCGCCGTACCTGATCGCCTCGACCGTGATCGGCGTGCTGGCGCAGCGGCTGGTCCGCACGCTGTGCACCAGCTGCAAGCAGCCCGACGAGACGACGGCGCGCGAAACCATAGATGACGTGATCAAGCCGTGGCGGCTCAGCGGCGCGGTCCGGCCGTACAAGCCGGTCGGCTGCCTCGAATGCCGCATGACCGGCTACCGCGGCCGTGCCGGCCTGTACGAGCTGCTGACCATCGGCGATGCGGCCCGTGCCTGCATCCACCCGACACCCGATGCGGGCAAGCTGCGCCAGCAGGGCCTGCAGGAAGGTCTGCGGCCCTTGCGCCTGGCCGGTGCGATGAAAGTGGCCGAGGGCGTGACGACGATCGAAGAGGTGCTGCGCTCGACGCCGGCCTGGGAATAAGCCTGCTTGGATGGCCTTGCGCGACGCGCACTGCCTCGGTGCGCGCTACGTGGAAACCACACATGGTGCCCAAGGCCGCGTCACTAGAATCGCCCGCAGTCGCGGTGACAGCTTCGCGACAGCCAGGATCCACAGGAGCGCAAAGCTTGAAGATCAAAAGCCAGAGGGACTTCTTTTCCGGGTTGATGTTCGTCGTGGTCGGCGTCGTGTTCGCGGTCGGCGCGACGAACTACTCGATGGGCACCTCGGCCCGGCCCGGCGCCGGGTACTTTCCGCTGATGCTGAGCGTGATCCTCGCGATCCTCGGCGCGATCGTGATGTTCAAGGCGCTGACGATCGAGACCGAAGGCGGCGATCTGATCGGCTCCATCGCGTGGAAGCCGCTGATCATCGTGGTTGCATCGATCGCGGTGTTCGGGCTCGCGCTGCCGCGGCTGGGCATGTTCATCACGATCCCGCTGCTGATCATCATGGTCAGCTTCGCCGGCGACGAGTTCGGCTGGAAAGGCGTGCTGCTGAACTGCGTCGTGCTCACGATAGGCTCGTGGGCGATCTTCATCTGGGGCCTGAATCTGACGATTCCGCTCAAGCCTGTTTTCATGGGCGGCTGAAACATGGACCTGCTGCACAACCTCTCCCTCGGTTTCGGCGTCGCGTTCACGCTGCAGAACCTGCTGTACGCGTTCTTCGGCGCGATCCTCGGCACGCTGATCGGCGTGCTCCCCGGCCTGGGCCCGGTCGCGACGATCGCGATGCTGCTGCCGTCGATCTACGCGCTGGACGCGACCCCGGCGCTGATCATGCTGGCCGGCATTTACTACGGCGCGCAGTACGGCGGCTCGACGACCGCGATCCTGATCAACGTGCCCGGCGAGTCGAGCTCGGTGGTCACCGCGATCGACGGCTACGCGATGGCGCGCAAGGGCCGTGCCGGCTCGGCGCTGGCCGCCGCGGGCCTGGGCTCGTTCTTCGCCGGCTGCGTCGGCACCGTCATCATCGCGGCGTTTGCGCCGCCGCTGACCGAGCTCGCGTTCAAGTTCGGGCCGGCCGAGTACTTCTCGCTGATGGTGCTGGGCCTGATCGGCGCGGTGGTGCTCGCCTCGGGCTCGCTGCTCAAGGCGATCTCGATGATCATCCTCGGCCTGCTGCTCGCGCAGATCAACACCGACGTGATCTCCGGCACCGCGCGCTACAGCTTCGACATCCCCGAGTTGACCGACGGCATCGGCTTCGTCGTGATCGCGATGGGCGTGTTCGGCTTCGGCGAGATCATC
>DATEFR010000577.1:0-8694 GCA_035280545.1 Burkholderiaceae bacterium
ACGTCGCCCTCGGTCTCTTCCATCACCTCGGTCTTGAAGCCCTTGCGCTCGCAGTACTTCAGGTACTGGCGCAGCAGCATCGAGGCCCAGTCGCAGGCCTCGGTGCCGCCGGCGCCGGCCTGGATGTCGATGAAGCAGTTCGACGGATCGGCCGGGTTGTTGAACATCCGGCGGAACTCGAGCTGCGCGACGGTCTCCTCGAGCTTCGCGGCCTCGGCCTCGATCGCGAGCAGGCCGGCGTCGTCGCCGTCGGCCTTGCTCATCTCGTACAGCTCGGTGTTGTCGGCGAGGTTGCTGGTCAGGTGGTTGATCGTGTCGACCACGGTCTCCAGCGTGCGCTTCTCGCGGCCCAGCTCCTGGGCGCGCTTGGGCTCGTCCCAGACCTTGGGGTTCTCGAGCGCCGCGTTGACCTCGTTCAGCCGCAGTGCTTTGCGGTCGTAGTCAAAGATACCCCCGAAGGTCGACCGTGCGCTTGCTCAGGTCGGCCAGGGCGTTGCCGATGGCATTGATGTGTTCGACGTCCATGACGTGCGCTTTCTCGGGCAATGGTGAAGGGGCGGAATTTTGACACGTGCGCGAAGCCCACGGTCAGTCGGATACCCCTTGCAACCGTTCGGGCTGAGCTTGTCGAAGCCCTCTTCGCGAACCTCGACGACCCTTCGACACGGGGCCTTCGACAAGCTCAGTCCCCTGCTCAGGGCGAACGGTCCTCGAGGAACGCCTCCAGCCGTGCCGCGAGCGCCTGCGGCTGGTCGTGGTGCAGCATGTGCCCGGCCGGCGAGAGCACCTCGCGCTCGACCTGGCGCACGACGTTCAGCCGCTCGTGGAACTCGGCCTTCGTGTAACGCGTGCCCCACCAGCGGCTCAGGTCGGTCTGGTCGCCTTCGACCCACAGCAGCGGTGCTTCGATCAGCTTCCAGACCTCGAGCACTTCGTCGCGCTGGTACAGCGTCGGGCTGATGCGCTTGTGCACGGCGTCGCCGAGGATCTCGAAGCGCGTGGTGCCGCTCGCCGCGTCGGTCACTTCGCGCGACCAGTGCTGCGCGAGCCAGTCGGCGCGCTGCGGCGGCAGCAGCGGGTTGGTCTTGCGCAAGCGCGCGGCGACGGCCGCGAGGCTCTCGTAGTCGCGCAGCTCGGCGGGCGTCTTCAGCTCTTCCAGCCATTGCAGATAGCGCTTCGGCGCCTGCGACGGCTTCGTGGCCGGCATGCCGAAGCCTTCGAGGTTCACGAGCCGGCGGATGCGCTGGGGGCGCAGCCCGGCGTACAGCATCACGACGTTGCCGCCCATGCTGTGCCCGAGCAGGTCGATCGTCTCGGCCGGTGCCAGCGCGCGGTCGGCGTCGAAGAAGCAGGCGGTCAGCATCGCATCGAGGTCGCCGAGGTAGTCGGGCAGCCAGTAGGTGTCGGCGCCCGATGCGTCGCTGAGGCCGAAGCCGCGCCAGTCGAACGCGATCACGTGGCGGTCGCGGTCCAGCGCGTCGACGACGAACTGGAACGACGCGGCCACGTCCATCCAGCCGTGCTGCATCACGAGCGTCGGGCGCTCGGGGGTCGCGAGCGCGGCATCGCCCCACTCGAGCACGTGGTGGCGCAAGCCGCGCACGGTCACGAAGCGGCTGCGGCTCGCGCGCCGCACGACGTACGGCAGCGTGGCCGCGGGGTTCTGGGTCATCCCGGCAATGTACGCGGATGCGAGAATCGGCGCATGACCAGTCCCACGCCCGCGCCCGCTGCTGCCGCGGCCTCCTTCGCGTTGCGCCCCGCCGAGCTGGGCGATGTCGGCGCGATCGTGCAGCTCATTCATGGCCTTGCCGAGTTCGAGAAGCTGACGCACCTCGTGCGCGTCACCCCCGAGAAGCTGCGGCCGCACCTGTTCGGCGAGAAGCCGGTGGTCGAGGCCTGGGTCGCCGAGGTCGAGCGCTCGGCCGACACCGAGGGCGAGGGGAGCGGCGGCCGCGAGGTCGTGGCCTTTGCGCTGTTCTTCACCAACTTCTCGACCTTCCTCGCGCAGCCGGGGCTTTATCTCGAAGACCTGTACGTCAAGCCCGAGCATCGTGGCGCCGGCATCGGCGAGGCGCTGCTGAAGCGGCTTGCCCAGCTGGCGGTCGAACGCGGCTGCGGCCGCTTCGAGTGGAGCGTGCTCGATTGGAACGTCAACGCGATCCGCTTCTACGAGGGCATGGGCGCGACCGTGATGCCCGACTGGCGCATCTGCCGCGTCACCGGCGACGCATTGGCCCGCCTGGGCGCGCCGGGGCGCTGATGGGCAGCCCGAGCGCGGTAGTGACGACGCAGCCCGATGGCATCACGCTGCAAAGCGATGCGCTGGCGGTGACGCTGTCGCCGCAGGGCGCGGAGCTGCAATCGGTGCAGGGCCGCGACGGCGCGCAATGGCTGTGGCACGGCGCGCCGGCGTTCTGGAGCGGGCGCGCACCGCTGCTGTTCCCGGTGGTCGGCAAGAGCCCGAGCGACGAGCTGACGATCGCCGGCAAGCCCCATCCGATGCTGGGCCACGGCTTTGCGCGCACCAGTTGCTTCGAGCTCGTGGAGCAGGCGGCGGATCGCTGCCGTTTGCGGCTGGGCGCGTCCGATGCGAGCCGCACGCGTTATCCGTTCGAGTTCGAGCTGGTGATGACCTACGCGCTGCGCGGCGCGACGCTGACGATCCATGCCGACATCGCGAACCTGGCCGACACGGGCACGATGCCGGCGAGCTTCGGCTTCCACCCGGCGTTCGTGTGGCCGCTGCCGGGCTGCCGCGCGAGCGAGTCGCATGTCGTGCGGCTGGCGCAGGCAGGCGAGCCGCCGGTGCGTCGGCTGGACGCGGCGAGCGGTCTGCTGCTGCCGGGGGTGCAGCCGTCGCCGTTCCATCGCGGCACGCTGGTGCTGCGAACCGCGCTGTTCGAGCCCGGTGCCTTGATCGTCGAAGAGGGCGCCGGCTCGCTGCTGCACTATGGCGTGCCCGGCAAACCCGGCATCGCCGTCGCGCAGGAAGGCCTGCCGATGCTGGGACTGTGGACCAAGCCGGGCGCGCCGTTCCTCTGCATCGAGCCGTGGCACGGCCTGCCGCCGGACATCGGCGCGAGTGCCGCGCTGGAAGAGCGCCCCGGCATCATGCAGCTCGCGCCGGGTGCGACGCGGCGCGTGACCATGTCGGTCACGTTCGGCGCGGTCGTGCCGGAGACGCAGCCTGCGCCGCTCGCCGCATTGGAGGCATTGCCATGAGCTGCGCCTTCGTCGCCGTCGACTGGGGCACGACCAGCCTGCGCGCCTATGCCGTCGCGGCCGACGGTCGCGTGCTGGCGCGCACCGCCAGCGCGCACGGCATCCAGAGCCGGCAGGGCGATTTCGAGGCCACGCTCGCGCAGGCCCTGGAGGCACTGCCCGGCAGCGGCACGGCGCCGGTGCTGATGGCCGGCATGATCGGCAGCCAGCAGGGCTGGGTCGAAGCACCGTATGTCGAGACGCCGTGCAGCGCCGATGTGCTGGCGCGCCGCTTGACCGACGTGCCGACGGTCTCGCTGGCGCGTCCGGTGAAGATCGTGCCGGGCGTCGCGCATCTGGCCCGCGGCGTGCCCGACGTGATGCGCGGCGAGGAGACGCAACTGCTGGGCCTCATCCAGCTCGACGGGCTGCAGGCCGGGTCGCACGTCGTCTGCATGCCCGGCACGCATTGCAAGTGGGTGCGGCTGCACGACGGCGTGATCGTCGAGTTCTCGACCTACATGACCGGCGAGCTGTTCAAGCTCCTGTCCGAGCAGTCCATCCTCGGGCGGCTGATGGTGCGCAACGGCGATGCGGATGTCGACGACTGGGCCGGCTTCGATGCCGGGATCGATCGCGTGCAGCGCGAGAGCGGCCATCTGATGCATCAGCTGTTCGCGGTGCGCACCGAAGGCCTGTTCAAGCGCCGGCCGGCGACTGCGCTGAAGAGCTATCTGTCGGGCCTGCTGATCGGGCACGAGCTGCAGGCCGCGTTGCAAGACGTGCCGGCGAGCGCGCCGGTCGTGCTGGTCGGCGACGACCGCCTGACCGCGCGCTACCAGCGCGGGCTCGAGCGCCGCGGCGTCGCGGTGCGTCA
Source organism: Burkholderiaceae bacterium (assembly GCA_035280545.1). Lineage (GTDB taxonomy): Bacteria > Pseudomonadota > Gammaproteobacteria > Burkholderiales > Burkholderiaceae_C > DATCSE01. The sequence goes on from DATEFR010000577.1 coordinate 4,082, forward strand.
TGCGCCGCAGGACATCGTCGTCGCCGGCCTCGCGAGCATCGCGCGCGCTGCGGGCTGGTGCTGAGCCGGCTGCTGCCGCAGACGATGCCGCCAGATCGTTACGCCGAACTGCATGCCGGCTTTCGCTGGCAGGTCCCGGGCGACTTCAACCTCGCCGAGGTCTGCTGTGCCCGTTGGGCGCGCACGACCCCGGAGGCGATCGCGATCCACTGGGAACACGAAAACGGCGAGCGCGCGGACTTCTCGTACCTCGATCTGCAGGCCAATGCGAACCGGCTGTCGAACGCGCTGACGCGGCTGGGCGTGCGGCGCGGCGACCGCGTCGCGGTCGTCATGCCGCAGCGCTTCGAGACCGCGGTCGCGCACATCGCGCTGTATCAGCTCGGCGCGGTCGCGATGCCGCTGTCGATGCTGTTCGGGCCCGAGGCGCTCGAGTACCGGCTGCAGGACAGCGCGGCTCGCGTCGCGATCGTCGACGAGAGCGGCATCGCGAACCTGCGCGCTGCGCGGCCGGCCTGCCCGGGGCTCGAACGCGTGATCGCGGTCGGCGCCGCGCAAGGGCAAGGCGACCTGGACTGGCGCGATGCGCTGCAGCGCGAGCTCGATGCATTCGAGCCGGTGCCGACGCGTGCCGACGACGCCGCGGTGCTGATCTACACCAGCGGCACGACCGGCCCGCCGAAGGGCGCCTCGATCCCGCACCGCGCGCTGATCGGCAACCTGCCGGGCTTCGTCGCGAGCCAGAACTGGTTTCCCCAGCATGACGCCGTGTTCTGGTCCCCAGCGGACTGGGCCTGGACGGGTGGGCTGATGGATGCGTTGCTGCCGACGCTGTACTTCGGCCGCGCGATCGTCGGCTATCAGGGCCGCTTCGCGCCCGAGACCGCGTTCGCGTTGATGCAGCGTCATCGCGTCACGCACACCTTCCTGTTCCCGACCGCGTTGAAGGCGATGATGAAGGCGCTGCCCGAGCCGCGCAAAGCCTACGCATTGGACTTGCGCGCGATCATGAGCGCCGGCGAGGCGGTCGGCGATGCGGTGTTCGCGTACTGCCGCGACCGGCTGGGCGTCACCGTCAACGAGATGTTCGGCCAGACCGAGATGAACTACATCGTCGGCAATTCGCACGCGCGTTGGCCGGCGCGCCCCGGCAGCATGGGCCGGCCGTATCCGGGGCACCGTGTCGCGGTGATCGACGACGAGGGGCGCGAGTGCCCGCGCGGCACGCCCGGCGACGTGGCCTTGCACCGGCGCGACGTGCACGGCGATCTCGACCCGATCTTCTTCCTCGGCTACTGGAACAACGAGACCGCGACGCGCGCGAAGTACACCGGCGATCCGGACAGCAGCTGGTGCCGCACCGGCGACATGGCGGTGATGGACCCCGACGGCTACCTCTGGTACCACGGCCGCAGCGACGACGTGTTCAAGGCCGCCGGCTACCGCATAGGCCCGAGCGAGATCGAGAACTGCCTCGTCAAGCATCCGGCGGTCGCGAATGCCGCGGTCGTGCCCAAGCCCGACCCCGAGCGCGGCGCGCTGGTCAAGGCGTACATCGTGCTCGCACCCGGGCATGTCGGCGACGCCGCGCTGATCGCCGCGCTGCAGGCGCATGTGCGCGGCAAGCTCGCGCCCTACGAGTACCCGAAGGAGATCGAGTTCATCGCGGCGCTGCCGATGACGACCACCGGCAAGGTGCAGCGCCGCGTGTTGCGGTTGCAGGAAGAGGAGCGCGCCAGGGCCGGTCGTTGAGGCGGCGCGCTGCGGCCCCGTGCCGAAGGCATCGATAATCCGCCCCGGCATGGCTGCAGCAGTTCCCCGCACCGTGGTGTCGTCGTCGTCTCCGTCGCGGGCGATCGCGCTGCCGCTGTCGTTTCTGCTGCTGCAGCTCGCGGTCTTCGTGCTGCTGCCGCGCTGGGGCGAATCGGCGGCCTACATGGCGATGGTCGCCGCGCCGCTGCTGGCCGCCGTCGCCGCCCTGTGGCGCGGCCGCGCGGAGCAGCCGCCGGCCCGTCTCGGCTGGTTCGTCACGGCGCTCGCGCTCGCGGTGTGGGCGCTGGGCGCGCTCGGCAACCTGTGGCACGAGATGATTCTCGGCCGCCGCGACGAGATGTACCGCGACGCGATGCTCGCGTTCAACCTCGCGGTCGTGCCGGTCACGTTCCTGCTCGCGAGCGAGTGGCAGGCGAACGGCCGCCGCGTGGTGCTCGCGATCGACGCGCTGCTGGCGCTGACGCTGGGGTACGCCTACTTCCTGTTCACCTGGGCGATGCTGACCGCGCGCGGCGCGCCCGACGAAGCCGGCGTGCGCACCATGCTGTGGCTGATGGATGCGCAGAATCTGGTGCTCGCGGCGGGCGCGCTGATCCGCTGGGTCGCCGCCGAGAACAAGCCCGAGCGCGATCTGTTCCGCGCACTGACGACGTACACCGCCGGCTACTGCGTGGTCGCGCTGGTCAACAACCATTTCATCGCGGCGAACCCGGCGTACGGTGCGCAGGAGAGCTCGATCGTCAATGTCGTGTTCGCAGCGGTGGCGTGGCTCGCGCTGCGCGGCCCGGCGTTGGTCGCGCCTCGGGTGCGACGCCGGTCCCGGCAGCGTCGCTTCGCGCGTGCGGTGCAAAGCGCGAGCCCGTTGTTCCTCGCCGGCCTCCTGCTGATCGTCGCGCTGTTCCTGATCCGCGTCGACTATGCGTTCGGTGCGGCCGGCGTGCTGATCGCGGTGCTCGGCTACGGCTGGCGCAGCACGCTGGAGCGGGTGCGCCACATCGAGCGCGAGGACGTGCTCCAGCGCGACCGCTCGGCGCTGCAGGCGATCGCCTGGACGGATGCGCTGACCGGCGTCGCGAACCGGCGCTTCCTCGATCGCGCGCTGCAGGGCGGCGATGGGCACACGAGCCGGCCGTTGTCGGTGCTGATGATCGACATCGATCACTTCAAGGCGCTCAACGACCGCTACGGCCACCCGGCCGGCGATGCCTGCCTGCGCGAGGTGGCGCAGGCGCTGCGCCAGGCGCTGGTGCGGCCGGCCGACGTGCTGGCGCGCTATGGCGGCGAGGAGTTCGTCGCGTTGCTCGCCGAGGCCGATGCGGCCGGCGCGCAGGTCGTCGCCGAGCGTTTGCGCTCGGCCGTGCAGGGGCTCAGGATCGCGAATGCGGGCAGCCCGTTCGAGGTCGTGACCGTCAGCGTCGGCGCGGCGAGCGCCACGCTGCCGGCCGGGGCCGAAGCGGACGAATTGATAGACGCCGCCGACAAGGCCTTGTACGAGGCCAAATGCGCCGGGCGCAACCAGGTCAGGGCCTGGGCCGTGACCGGCTGACCCGCCGCGCCGCCTGGGCTCAGGCCAGCGCGACGATGCGCTGCAGCGTGTTCAGCCCGCGGAAGGTCGCCCGCATGCGCAGCGCTTTTTCGAACGCGGCATTCGAGAAGGTCGATTCGCTCTGCTTCACGCGGCTCCACCAGTAGAGCTCGCGGCCATGCAGCGCGAAGCGGTCGACATCGCTGTTCAGCGCGGCCAGCGTTGCGCGCGCGGCATCGCCGGGCGGCTCCCGCAGGAAGCCGACGACCTGGGTCTGCGCCGCCGCGCCGACCGCCGCGTCGAACGGCGCATGCGCGGCCGCGGCGGCGAGCTCCGCATCGGTGCGGATGAAGGTGTCGATCTCGAAGCCGAAGGCCTGCGCGAGATGCGTCTCGACCTTGCGTTCCAACGCGCCGAGCTGGCGCGCCCGGGTCTCGAACAGCACGTTGCCGCTCGCGATGAAGGTCGACACGTTGGCCAGACCGAGCGACTCGAACGCGGCGCGCAGCGCGTCCATCTTGACGAGGCGGCCGCCGACGTTGACGGCGCGCAGGAAGGCGATGCAGCGTGGCATCGCGCCAGCATAGCCTCCCCCTCGTTCTTGGTGCCCCCATTTGCATTTGCACGATCCAAGCCTAGAGTTGCCCTGGACGCGCGGCCCCTCGCGCACTGGCGGAGAACGACATGAGCGACGATCCGTTTGCGGACCTGAAGAAGCGGCAGCGCGAGATGTGGGCATCGTTCGCCCCGACGGCGATGTTCACGACGCCGAGCGCGGCGCGCCTGGTGAACTTTGCGCAGATCAAGGCCGGCGAGGCGGTGCTCGACGTCGGCACCGGGACCGGCGTCGTCGCGATCACCGCGGCGCGTGCCGGTGCCCGCGTCACCGGGCTGGACCTCACGCCCGAGCTGCTCGCGCAGGCGCGCGAGAACACGCGCATCGCGCAGTGCGGCGCGGTCGAGTGGATCGAGGGCGATGCCGAGAGCCTGCCGTTTCCCGATGCGTCGTTCGACGTGGTCGTCAGCCAGTTCGGCCACATGTTCGCGCCGCGGCCGGACGTGGTCGTCGCGCAGATCCGCCGCGTGCTGAAGCCGGGCGGGCGGGTCGCATTCGCGACCTGGCCGCCGGAGCACCTCGTCGGCCGCATCTTCGCGTTCGTCTCCAAGTACTCGCCGCCGCCTCCGCCGGGGGCCGCACCGCCGCCGCAGTGGGGCAATCCGGGCCTCATCGCCGAGCGGTTGGGCGATCGCTTCGAGGCGCCGTTCTACGCGCGCGGCACGCTGCTGTTTCCGGCGCTCAGCATCGCGCACTACC
>DATEFR010000578.1:0-4224 GCA_035280545.1 Burkholderiaceae bacterium
GTGCGCGGGCTCGCCTGCCGGCGCGGCGCGACGCTGCTGTTCGATGGGCTGGACCTCGCGCTGCGTCCCGGCGAGCTGGTCTGGCTGCGCGGCCGCAACGGCCGCGGCAAGACCAGCCTGCTGCGCCTGGTGGCCGGCATCGCGGCACCCGAGCGCGGCCAGGTGCTGCTCGACGGCACGCCGGTCGCGGACCATGCGGCCCGCGCGCGGCGCATCGTCTACCTCGGCCATCAGCAGGCCTTGAAGGACGACCTGACCGCCGCCGAGGCGCTCGCGTTCCTGCTGCGCATCCACGGCCGGCGCGACGATCGTGCGAGCGTCGAGGCGGCGCTTGCGCACTGGGGGCTGCACAGCCAGCGCGACGTGGCGGTGCGCAAGTTGTCGCAGGGCCAGCGCCGGCGCGTCGCGTTGGCACGCCTGTCGGCCGAGCACGACGCCGGACACGCGGCGACGCTGTGGCTGCTCGACGAGCCGTTCGATGCGCTCGATGCCGACGGCGTCGGCCGCCTGAACACGCTGCTGCTGCAGCACGCGCAGCGCGGCGGCACGGTGCTGCTGACCAGCCACCAGGCCACGCTGTCGCCCACGCTGCGGCTGCGCGAGCTGGATCTCGATGCCTGCGCCGCGTGATGGCCGCGTCGATGCCCGCGTCGACGACACCGTCGCTGTTCGCGACGCTGGTCGAGCGCGACCTGCTTCTCGCGCTGCGGCGCCGCACCGAGGCGCTGCTGCCGATGGGCTTCTTCGTCGTCGCGGTCGCGTTGTTCCCGCTGGGCGTGGGGCCCGAGCCGCAGACCTTGCGGCAGATCGCGCCGGGCGTGATCTGGATCGCCGCGCTGCTTGCGGCCATGCTGTCGGTCACGCATCTGTACACGGCCGACCATGCCGACGGCACGCTCGAGCAACTGCTGCTGGCCGGGCACGGGCCGGTGACGATCGCCGCGGCGCGCGCCGTATCGCATCGGTTGTTGACCGGCGCGCCGCTGGTGCTCGTCGCGCCGTTGTTCGGCCTGCTGTTCGATCTGAGCGGCGCGGCGCTGCGCACGCTTGCGCTGACCCTGCTGCTCGGCACGCCGATCCTGAGCCTGCTGGGTGCGCTGGGCGCCGCGCTGACCCTGGGGCTGCGCAGCGCCGGCGTGCTGGTGATCCTGATCGTGCTGCCGCTCGCGGTGCCGGCGCTGATCTTCGGCAGCGGCGCGATCGTCGCGGTCGAGAGCGGGCAGTCGGCGGCGGCGCATTGCTCGCTGCTCGGCGCGCTGCTGATCGTGACGACGCTGGGGGCGCTGCCGGCCACGGCGGCGGCGCTGCGGATGGCGGTGGAGTGAGGCGCTGATGGAACAGCGCTTCGATACCTCAGCGCGAACGGGTGTTGGAACGCCGGCGCGCGTTCGTCCTGCTCCCGTTCGCCCTGCTCTCGCCCGCTCCGCTCCCGTTCGTCCTGAGGTATCGAAGGATGAACGGCATGCGCTCCGATCCTGGAGTGCCCGCTGATGCGCCTCTTCACGTTCGCCGCCCCGTCCCGCTTCTACCGCCTGAGCGGCGCGCTGCTGCCCTGGCTGTGGATCACCGCCGCGCTGTTCGCCGCGTTCGGCCTGTACCTCGGCTTTTTCGCCGCGCCGACCGATGCGCAGCAAGGCCAGTCCTACCGCATCGTCTTCATCCACGTGCCGGCTGCGTGGATGTCGATGGTGGTCTACCTCGCGATGGCGGCCTGGGCCGCCATCGGCTGGATCTTCAACGCACGCATGGCCGCGATGCTGGCGCGCGCGCTGGCGCCCAGCGGCGCGGTCTTCACGCTGATCGCGCTGGCCACCGGCGCGTTCTGGGGCAAGCCGGCCTGGGGTACCTGGTGGGTCTGGGACGCGCGCCTGACCTCCGAGCTGATCCTGCTGTTCCTCTACGTCGGCTACCTCGCGCTGGTCGAGGCGATCGACGACACGAGGCGCGCCGACCACGCCGGTGCGCTGCTCGCGATCATCGGCGCGGTCAACGTGCCCATCATCTATTTCTCGGTGCGCTGGTGGAACACGCTGCACCAGGGCGCGACCATCAGCGTCAGCGCCGCGCCGAAGATGCACGGCACGATGCTCGCCGCGCTGCTGCTGATGACGCTCGCGTTCTGGGCGTATGCGTTCGCGGTCGTGTTCACGCGCGCCCGCGCGATCGTGCTCGAGCGCGAGCAGGAGTCCGAGTGGGTGCGCGGAACCGTGGCTGGCGCCGCCTCGACTTCGTCGTCGCGCCCGATGCCGACCGGAGCTGCCGCATGAACTGGGGCAGCGCGGCCGAGTTCTTCGCGATGGGCGGATACGGCCTCTACGTCTGGGGCGCGTACGGGCTGACCGCGGCGTTGCTCGCGTTCGAGGCGTGGTCCGCGCGACGGCGGCACCGGCGTGCGCTGGACGCCGCGAACCGCGCCACGCTCGCTCGCCTCGAGGGCCGGCGATGACGCCGCGCCGGCGGCGCGTCGCGATCGTCGCCGGCATGGCCGGCGCGGTCGGCGTTGCCGTTGCGCTGGTGCTCAACGCGTTCAACAGCAACCTCGTGTTCTTCTACACGCCCAGCCAGGTGGCCGCGAACGAGGCGCCGGCCGGGCGCACGTTCCGGCTCGGCGGACTGGTCGAAGCCAGCAGCCTGCAGCGCGACGGCACGCAGGTGCGTTTCGTCGTGACCGACCTGGCACGCCGCATCCCGGTGCGCTACGAGGGCATCCTCCCGGACCTGTTCAAGGAAGGCAAAGGCGTCGTCGCGCAAGGCCGCCTGGTCGCGGGCGGCGTGTTCGTCGCCCGCGAGGTGCTCGCGAAGCACGACGAGAACTACATGCCGCCCGAAGCCGGCGCGGCACTGAAGACGGCGCAACGCGGCAGCGCCATCACGATCCCGGCCGCGAGCCCGGTCGCCGCAGAGGCTGCACGATGATCCCCGAGCTGGGCCAGGTCGCGCTGCTGCTCGCGTTCGCCGTCGCGCTGGTGCAAGGCACGCTGCCGCTGCTCGGCGCCGCGCGCGGCCGCGACCAGTGGATGGCCCTCGCGCGCCCGGCCGCGCAGGCGCAGGCGGCGCTGGTCGCGATCGCGTTCCTGTGCCTCGCGAGCAGCTTCGTGCGCCACGACTTCTCGGTGCTGTTCGTCGCCGAGCATTCGAACACCAGCCTGCCGCTGGCCTACCGCATCGCCGGCGTCTGGGGCGGCCACGAGGGCTCGCTGCTGCTGTGGCTCACGCTGCTGTGCGGCTGGATGGCCGCGCTGGCGCGCTTCGGCCGCGCGCTGCCGGCGCCGGTGCTGGCGCGCGTGCTCGCGGTGCTGGGCTGGATCGCCGCGGGCTTCGCCCTCTTCATGCTGACCACGTCGAACCCGTTCGAGCGGGTCGTGCCGGCGCCGCCGAACGGCAACGACCTGAACCCGCTGCTGCAGGACCCGGGCATGGTGCTGCATCCGCCGCTGCTGTACATGGGCTACGTCGGTTTCTCGATCGCGTTCGCGTTCGCGATCGCCGCGCTGCTCGATGGCGACCTCAGCGCGCAATGGGCGCGCTGGATGCGGCCATGGACCAGCGCGGCCTGGTCGTTCCTGACGCTGGGCATCATGCTCGGCAGCCTGTGGGCGTACACGGTGCTGGGCTGGGGCGGCTGGTGGTTCTGGGACCCGGTCGAGAACGCCTCGTTCATGCCGTGGCTGGCCGGCACCGCGCTGATCCACTCGCTCGCGGTCACCGAGAAGCGCGGCGCGTTCAAGAGCTGGACCTTGCTGCTGGCGATCGTCGCGTTTGCGCTGTCGCTGCTCGGCACGTTCATCGTGCGTTCGGGCGTGCTGTCGTCGGCGCACGCGTTCGCGACCGATCCGAAGCGCGGCGCGTTCATCCTCGCGTTCCTGGTCATCGTGGTCGGCGGCTCGCTCGCGCTCTATGCGTGGCGCGCGCCGCGGGTCGGGCTCGGCGCGCGCTTCGGGTTCGTCTCGCGCGAAACCATGCTGCTCGTCAACAACGTGCTGTTCGTCGTCGCGACGCTGTCGGTGCTGCTGGGCACGCTGTACCCGCTCGCGCTGGACGCGCTGGGGCTGGGCAAGATCTCGGTCGGCGCGCCGTACTTCGACACGGTGTTCGTGCCGCTGATGGCACCCCTGCTGTTCCTGCTCGGCATCGCGCCGCTGGCGCGCTGGAAGCACGCCGAGCTGCCGGCGCTCGCGCGGCGCCTGCGCTGGGCCGGCGCGGTGGCGCTGCTCGCCGTGCTCG
>DATEFR010000579.1:0-2247 GCA_035280545.1 Burkholderiaceae bacterium
AGATCCTTCTTGTCCTTCGTGTAGCGCAGGCCGGCGCGCATGCTGAAGTCCTTCGTGAAGTCGTACTTCACCGACCCGAAGGCCGCCCAAGACTTGCTCGTCTGCTCGTCGGTCAGCTTGCTGGTCTGCACATTGCCGGCCAGGCTGTTGTAGCTGTAGCTGTCGGCAATGAACTTCTCGTCGAAGTAATACACGCCGGCCTGCCAGTTCAGCGGCCCGCTGTAGCGCGATTCGACGCGGAACTCCTGCGAGAACTGACGATGCCCGTGAACCGCGCCCGCCGTTTCGCTCGGGAACGGGATCACGCCGGGGCCGGATGGCGGCGCGAACACGGCGCCGTAGCCGCCGTCGATGTCACCGCGGCTGAACGTATGCACGGTCTCGAAGCCGGTGATCGAATGCAGGCTGTAGTCGCCCAGATCCCAGCGCAGCCGCGCGCTCGCGCCATAGCTCTGGATCTTCTGCTCGTTGATGCCGTCGGTCGAGATCTGATCCGGCTCGAAGCCGTCGACCAGATCGTTCGAGCCCTTCTTGATGATGTTGGCGCGGAACAGCCGCGCGCTGCCGTCGAGGTCGCGCGCATGCACGTTGAACAGCGCCTGGAAGTCTCGCGCCGGCTTGTACAGCAGCTGCAGCCGGGCCGCGCGGTCGTCGTAGCCCTCCATGTCCTGCGTCGGGCCCGCCGCGTAGGTGTTGTGGACCCAGTCGTCGCGGTGCTGCACCAGCAGCGAGCCGCGCATCGCCCAGGTGTCGCCGAGCGCAACGCTCTTCGCCGCTTCGACGTTGGTCGTCTTGTAGGTGCCGAACGAGATGCTGCCGTAGCCGTCGTTCGCGCCGATCGCGGGCTTGGCCGAATCGAACTTGACGACGCCGCCCGGGGTGTTGCGGCCGAACAGCGTGCCCTGCGGACCGGCCAGCACTTCGACGCGGTCCAGGTCGAAGATCGGGAAGCCCTTGAGCAGCGGGTTCTCCTGCACGACATCGTCGTAGACCAGCGAGACCGGCTGCGACGCGTTGACGCGGAAGTCGGTGTTGCCGTAGCCGCGGATGTAGAAGCGCGGGAACGCGCGGCCGAACGACGACTCGATGTTCAGGCTGGGCACGCGCCCCGAAATCGCACGCACGTCTTCGCCGGACGAGTTGATGATGTCCAGCTTCTCGCCGCTCAGCGTCGAGACGGCGCTGGGCACGTCGCGGATGTTCTCGGCGCGGCGCTCGGCCGTGACCGTGATGGTCTGCAACTGCCCGACCGGCGCGCTCGCGGCGCCCGCCGGCGGCTTCACCTCCTGGGCCATCGCAGCCGGCACGGCCAGCAGCAGCGACGGTGCCACCAACGAAGACAGCAGTTTCGCGACCGGCAGGCGGTCACGCCCAGCAAACGTTTGCGAATTCCGTGGGGCGCGCGAGCGAGAAGACATCATGGAAGGTTGCTCCAGGGTGTGGTTTGTTTGCGAGTTGTAAAGCAAACCCTGTGCCATTCCCTCCGGTCTAGCCCTAGCCGATGCGTTTTTGCGACGTGCCTCAGCTTGCGCCCGCGAAGCCGGTGAACGGCGGATCGACGCCGTCGCGGCGCTGGATCCAGTTGCTCGCCGGGTAGTGCGCAGCCCCGCTGACCGCGTGCAGCGTATACGCATGCCGCGACTGCGCCGAGCGGTTCGCCTCCGACAGATGCGGGAAGCAGCCGTCGAACACGATCAGCGTGCCCTTCTTCACCTCCAGCCATTCGAGCCCGGCCATGTCCCATGCCGGCGCCGGCTCGCACGGTTCGAGCGCGAGCTGCCCATCGGCGCGGCGCCGGAACACTTCCTTCAAGCCGCGACTGTGCTGGCCCGGCAGGCCGCCGAGACATCCATTGCCGCGGTGCGCGTCCTCGATCGCGAACCAGAAGCCGACCACCGACGACGGCTCGGTGTAGAGATAGGTCGAGTCCTGATGGCAGTGGACCTCGCCGCCTATGCCCGGCTGCTTGAAGATGTACATCGACTGGATCAGCCGCGGGTCGGCCAGGCCGATCCCGTCGGCCACCGCCTGCAGCCGCGGGCCGCGCGAGAACGCGGCGAACACGGGGTCGAGGTCGTGCATCGCGTGGCCGAGCTTGTTGACCGAACGCTCCAGCGGCACGCACAAGCGGCCTTCGGCATCGAATGCACCTTCCTCGAAGAACGCACCGATGCGGTTCGCCGAGGCCTCGAAGTACGCATCGCGCGCGTGGCGCTGGTCGCGGGTCGAGAACACCGTGCCCGGCGC
>DATEFR010000580.1:0-2802 GCA_035280545.1 Burkholderiaceae bacterium
CTTCACCCTCTCCCGCTTGCGGGAGAGGGCCGGGGTGAGGGTCGTCGTTATCCCAGCGACCCGGCCAGGATCTGGCGTCGCAACGCTTGCGCCGGCGGCAGCGGCGCGGGCCGCAGCGCATCGAGCGCGTGTTCGCGACGGGTGCCGCCGCGCAGATCGACCTCGCGCACGACCCGGCCTTCGTCGAGCACGAACACATGATCGGCCAGCGCCGCGAGGTCGTCGATGTCGTGCGTGATCACGACCATCGGGATGCCGAGCCGGTAGCGCAGCGTGGCCAGCTCGCTGCGCAGCCCGGCGCGCAGCATCGGGTTCAGCGCGGCGAACGGTTCGTCGAGCAGCAGCGCATCGGGCTCGCAGGCGAGCGCGCGGGCCAGCGCGACGCGCTGCTGCTGCCCGCCCGAGAGCGCGGCGGGCCGGCTGGCCGCCATGGTCCGCAGTTCGAACAGGTCCAGCATCTGCTCGACGCGCGCCTGCCCGCGCGGGTCGAGCCGCCGGCGCCACCACGAGCCCAGCCCGAACGCGATGTTCTCGCGCACGTTCAGGTGCGGGAACAGCGCGTAGTGCTGGAACAGATAGCCGAGGCCGCGCGCACGCGTCGCCACGTCGACGCCCGCGGCCGAGTCGAACAGCGTGCGACCGCCGACGCGCACGTGGCCGCGCGCGGGTCGGATCAGCCCGGCCATCGCCTGCAGGGTCAGCGACTTGCCGGCGCCCGATGCGCCGTACAGCGCGACCACCGGCGCATCCGACGCGAACTCGGCCGCGAGCGTGAAATGCCGCGTGCCGTCGCTGACGGTGTGGTGCAGGGCGACGTCGATCATCGTGGGAGCGTTGCGTCGTGGCCGTGGTTCAGGGCTTCGTGAAGCCGTAGCGCACGAGTACCTCCTGCGCGGCCGGCGAGCGCAGGTACTCGATGAAGTCCTTCGCGAGCGCCTTCTGCCGGCTCTCGGCGACGACGGCCACCGGGTAGGTCACCGGGGCGTGGCCGGTCGCGGTCTGCGCGACCTTGACCTTGTCGGCCATCAGCGCCGCGTCGGTCGCGTAGACGAAGCCGGCGTCGACCTCGCCGCGCGCAACGTAGTCCAGCACCTGGCGCACGCTGTCGGCTTGCACGAACTTCGGCTCGAGTGCGGTCCAGAGGTTCGCGCTGTCCAGCACCTGCTTCGTGTAGCGGCCGACCGGCACGGTCTCGGTCTTGCCGATCGCGATGCGCCTGACCTCGGGCCTGGGCAGGTCGGCGACGGCCTTCACCGCGCCCGCGCCTTGTGCCGGCACGATGAGCACGACGCTGTTCGCGGCGAAGTCGCGGCGCGTGTCGGGATCGATCAGCTTGCTGTCGATGCCGCGGCTCATCGTCGCCTGGTCGGCGCTCGCGAACACGTCGACCGGCGCGCCCTGCGCGATCTGCTGGATCAGCACGCCGGACGCGGCGAAGTTGAAGCGCACCGTGCTGCCGGGCCTGCCGGACTCGAACTTCTTGCCGATCTCCTTGAACGCATCGGTCAGGCTGGCCGCCGCCGAGACCGTGAGCTGCGGTTGCTGCGCCGCGATGGCGAACGGCAGCGCCAGCAGCAGCGCGGCCAGCGACAGCGCGAGACGGCGCGGCAGGGAAACGAATGCGGACATCGACAAGATCCTTGCGCTCAGCGCAGCGAGAAGAAACGGTTGGACGAGACCAGCACCGCGATCGACAGCACCGAGGTCACGATCACCAGCACCAGCGCGGTGTCGTTCTGCCCGGCCTGCACCGCGTCGTAGATCGCCATCGAGAGCGTCTGCGTCTGGTGCGGGATAGAGCCGGCGACCATCAACGACGCGCCGAACTCGCCCATCGCGCGTGCATACGCCAGCAGGGTGCCGGCGAGGATGCCGGGCCACGCGAGCGGCAGCGTCACGCGCACGAAGACGCTCCACGGCGACTGGCGCAAGGTGCGCGCCGCCGCCTCCATCGTGCGGTCCACGCCGGCGAATGCGGCGCTCGCCGACTTCAGCACCAGCGGCAGTGCGACCAGCGCCGACGCGATCACGGCGCCGTGCCAGCTGAAGATGACCGTGTAGTCGAAATGCGCGTGCAGCCAGGCGCCTATCGTGCTGCGCCGCCCGAGCGCGACCAGGATGCCGTAGCCGATCACCGTGGGCGGCAGCACCAGCGGCAGCATCAGCGCGGCCTCCAGCACGCTGCGGCCGGGAAACGCCACGCGTGCGAACAGCCAGCCCAGCGCGGTGCCGACGACCAGCGCAAGCAGCGTCGCGACCGCCGCGACCTTCAGCGACAGCAGCAGCGGAAACCAGTCGAAAGCGGCCAGGCTGGGCATCGTTATTTACTTCCGTACATAACGATGATAGCGGGATCAGCGATGCCCCGGGTCGTCGTGGTCCTGCGCCAGGTGTGCCATCGCCGCGGCGAAGCTCGCGACGCTCGCGCAGCGCAGTGCGACGAAGGCGATCTGCTGCCGTTGGCACAGACGCTTGAGGTTGGTGGCCGAGTCGTGGTCCACGCAGTCGGCCGGGAACACGACCAGCTGCGCCCACGCGACGCCCGATGCGAGCAGTCCCTTGCGGTCCTCGAAGCCGCCGTCGTGGTGCTGGAACTCGCCGCCGTGGCGCAGCACCAGGTCGCGGATCGCCGGTGTCGAGCTCGGCCGGCCGCCGACGTAGAAGACGCGCCGCCCGCGCAGCGGCGCGACCAGCGTGCGCGGCGCGTTGCGGTCGTCGTGGTCGCGGTCGCCGAGCTCGCGCAATTGCGCCTCGGCGGCGGCCAGCTCGCGGCTCAGCGTGTGCGCGTGCTGCTCCAGCGTG
>DATEFR010000581.1:0-5034 GCA_035280545.1 Burkholderiaceae bacterium
GACAGGATTGTGTTCCAAGAATTGGGCAATTCTTGGAAATCGTCGAGTCGCACGCCAGGGGATCAATACGCGGCTGCCCCGACGGTTTCCGTCGGCGTGATGGCTCGCTCGTCGGCGCGCGGCGCCGGAATCGTTCCCACGAAAGTGGACGGCTTGGGTGCGGCCTGCAGCAGCATGGCCGGCGTCGACGGCGGCTGCACCGCTTCGTCCGATTGGCACGCACACAGCGCTCCGATGAGGGCCGGCGTCAGGGCACACGTCATCAGGATCTTGTCGAACATGGGGACTCCTCGAATGGCCGGCTCCGCTGAAGGTGCGTGGCCACGCCGACCGCCCGACCCGCTTCAATGCGTTGCGGCTCGGAGCCTCGAGGTTCAAGGAAAATTCGGGCCGCGCCGCATGCCGGGCTTCGGCAAACTTGGAGCGCGCACACGGCGCGCGCGCTCAGCGAGGCGGCAAGGTCACGATCGTGAGCCAGAACCCCTCGATCGCCTGCACGATGCGGTTGAACTGATGCAGGTCGACCGGCTTGGTCACGTAGCAGTTCGCGGCCAGGTGATAGGCGCGCAGGATGTCTTCTTCGGCGTCGGAGGTCGTCAGCACGACGACTGGAATGACCTTCAGGACGGGGTCCGACTTGATCGCCGAGAGCACCTCGCGGCCATCCATCTTCGGCAGGTTCAGGTCGAGCAGCACCAGGTCGGGCCGGACGGCGCTTTCGTACGGAGGCCGCCGGTGCAGGAAGTCGAGCGCGGCGACGCCGTCTTCCACCACGTGCAGATCGTTGAGCACCTTGCAGCCCTTCAGCGCTTCGCGCGTCAGGCGCACGTCGCCGGGGTTGTCCTCGACCATCAGGATCGTGATGGGTCGTGAAGCGGCTGGTCCGGCCATGTTCGCCTCCGCGGTTGTGGCTCCCGGCACTCGAGCCGACTATAGATCAGATCAGCGGGCCGGTAGCCGCGTCACCACGCCCGAATCGTCGTCTTCGTTCGCCTCGCCTTGCTGCAGCGCGGTCAGCAATTCGACGATGGCGGCCGACTCGAAGCCGTCGGTCAGCGTGCGCAGCCGCGCCGCCAGCGGCCGATGGCGCGCGTCGAGCGTGGCCAGGTGGTCGGCGTGCGAGCGAATGCTGCGCATGTTGCCGATCTGGGCCAGGCGCAGCAGCAGCCGCATGTCCTCGGGAGGCGGTGCCACGATGGGTGCGGCGTCTGCCGCCTCGCCAGCGGCCGCGGCGCGGCGCGTCCAGGTCAGGCCGAGCAGGCGGCCGAGCTCCGGCAGCAGCCGCGCGAAGTCGATCGGCTTGGGCACGAACGCATTGGCGCCGGCCGCCAGGCTTTCGCGCTGATCGGCGGCCGATGCATTCGCCGACACGACGATGATCGGCAGCTGGCGGAAGCGCTCGAGGCGGCGCAACTGGCGCGTCGTCTGCGTCCCGTCCAGCACCGGCATCGCGCTGTCCATCAGCACGATGTCCGGCAGTGCGGCGTGAACGCGGTACAGGGCCACCTCGCCGTCCTCGGCCTCCACGGTGTCGAAGCCGAGGCGACCGAGGAACTGCACCACCGGCGCGCGATTGGCCTCGATGTCGTCGACCACCAGCACCTTGCGTCGCGGCCCTTCGTAGCCCGTGATGCCTTCGATCATCGACACCGCCGGGGCCAGCCCGTGCGCCGCCAGCGGCAGCTCGACCTCGAACCAGAACCGGCTGCCGACGCCGGGCCGGCTCTCCACGTGGATGTCGCTGCCCATCAGCATCACCAGTTGCCGGCTGATGGCAAGCCCCAGGCCGGTGCCGCCGAAGCGGCGTTGCACGTCGGTCGCCTGCTCGAACGGACGAAAGATGGACTCGAGCTGTTCGGCGTCGATGCCGATGCCGCTGTCCTGGACTTCGAAGCACAGCCGCGCGCGCTGCGCCTCGGCTGCGGCGAGCCCCGTGACGCGCAGGGCCACCTGGCCGCGCTGCGTGAACTTGACTGCGTTGTTGAGCAGGTTCAGGAGCACCTGGCGCAGCCGCCTCTCGTCGGCCCGCACCAGGGCCGGCACGGTGCCGATCCTCTCGTAGTCGAACCGCAGTTCCTTGCGCTGCGCCTCGATGCGAACGATGTCGGTCACCGTGCGCAACAGGCCATCGAGATCGATGTCGTCGACCTCGAGCTCGACCTTGCCGGCCTCGATCCGCGCCAGATCGAGCATGTCGTTGATCAGCAGCAGAAGGTGCTCGCCGCTGCGCTGGATCGTGTCGACGGCGCGCAGATTGCGTGCGCTCATGTCGGTGGCGCCGCGCAGGATCTGCGCGTAGCCGAGGATCGCGTTCAGCGGCGTGCGCAGTTCGTGGCTCATGCTGGCCAGGAACCCGCTCTTCGCCGTGTTGGCATTCTCGGCCGCGATCTTGGCCTGCTGGGCCTCCGCGTAGGCTCCCTCGAGGTTGCCGATGGTCTGCGCCAGGCGCGCCGTCATCGTGTTGAAGCTCTGCGCGAGCCTGCCGATCTCGTCGTGCGATTCGGCGCGCGCCCGCGCCTGGAGATCGCCGGCGGCCACCTGCCCCGCCACGCCGGTCAGCCGCCGAACCGGCCCGACGATGCTGCGACCGAGCAGGAACGCCATCGCCACGCCGAGCGCCAGTGCCAGCAGGCCGCCCGCAACGGTCTGGGTCCGCGAGCGCGCCAGGCTCTCCCGGGCACGCGCCAGGTCGGCCTGCAGACGCGCCTGTTGCCGCGTCGTGACCTCCTGCAGCAGATCGAGCAGCGTGCGCGCCTGCGGCACGACCTGGGTACGGTAGAGATAAAGGTCCTCGTAGCCGCGGACACCGTCCAGGATGGCGCGGATCTGCAGGGCCAGCTCGGTCAGCTCGACGCGCGCCGCGCCAACCCGGTCGAGGTGCTCGCGCTGCTGCGGCGTCAGCCACGGACGGCGCGCGTTCAGCGCGTTCCAGAAGGCCGCATTGGCCACCAGTTGCGGGCTGTAGGTCAGCTTGAAGTTGCTCTCCCCCGAAGCACCGAAGGCCATCACGTTGGTCGCCAGTGCATCGAAGGAGCTCTCGAACGCGAGCATCGCCAGCAGCGTTTCGCGATTCACCTTGTCGACGCCGCGCGTCTTCTGCTGCTCGATCATCGCTTCGACTTCCGCCAGCACGCGCACGCGCTTCGCCTGCACGTCGACACGCGCCAGGCGCAGGGCCGGCCGGTTGCGCAAGGTGTCCTCGTGCAGCTCGAACAGCTGCGGCGGCAGGCGCTTCCAGCGCTGGTAGCCCGCGGCAAGGGCCTGCACGCGGCTGCGATCGTCGTCGTCCGCGGCGGCGGTGAGCCTCTGCAACGACGCCAGCGCGTTCTCGAACGCCTGGCGCGCCGCCTGGTACTGCGCGACGTCTTCCGGATCGGAGAGCACCAGGTACCCGCGCAGATGCAGCTGCATGCGCAGCAAGGCCTCCTGCGCCTGCGCCGACGCCAGCGAGGCCGGCGCGCGCACCGCTTCGCTCACCTCGATGTCGCGGGTGGCATCGCGGCCGGCCACGAAGGCCAGGGCCACGACGAGCAGCGTCAAGCCGACGAGGACTCCGAAGCCGACCGTGAGCTTGGTGGCGATCCCGGGCGTCGTGGTCTGCAAGAGTCTGCGCATGCGCGAATTCTGGATTCGTTCGCGCGTTCAGAAGCCCAGGGATGTCTTGTAGGCCTCGCGTTGCCGCTCGCGCCCCAGTCGAATCGTGATCTCCTCGAAGTCGATCGCGGTGGCCTTCAGCGCCGCCGCGGGTGTCAGCTGCCCGCTGGCCGCCTCGACCAGATGCAGGTCGAGCGCCAGCCAGTAGCTGTAGGTTCCCGGAATGCGCAGATAGGGGAACTGCTGCTTGTCGTTGAAGGTGCGCTGGAATGCGCTCAGGTAGTCGCGCACGTCGGCCTCGTCCCAGCCCGCGCTCAGGTACGGCGCCAGCGTCCCGGTGCCCTCGGGCGGCAGGAAGTGATATCTGCGCCCCGGGTCGATGCCGTCCGAGCCGCGCGCGGCGTACACCAGCGACTTCTCCTTGCTCGCCAGCAGAGCCAGCAGGAAGTACGTGGCTTCGGGCGCCTTCGAGTACTTCGAGATCACGCCGGCCCACGACGCGCCGGTCGTGTTGCCGACCCGGTTGGCGCTGGCGGTCTTGACCCACTTCGCGCGGGCGATGTCGTAGTACTCGTCGTTGCCGGGGATCTGCGCAGCACCGGTCTTGCCCTTCACGCGGCTGCCCGGCTGCTGCGCCAGCGCGCCCAGATCGCCCCAGGTCAGCGCGAAGGCGGCACGGCCGGAGAGGAAGTGGTCCCAGCCGCGCCCGTGGTCCCAGCCCAGCATCTCGCGCGGGCCCGACTTAACCAGGCTCACGAAGAACTCGAGCGCACGCAGGTGGCCGGGGCTGTCGATCAGCGGCTTCATCGTCTGCGGATCGAACCAGTACAGGCGCGGGTTCGCCGGGCCGATCAGGAACGAGGCCGACAGCGACATGAAATTGAACATGCCCTGGCTGCCCGGCTTGAGCGCCAGCACGATGCCGTGGTCCGGGGTGCCGTCGCCGTTCAGGTCCTGCCCGTTGAAGTACTCGACGGCATCGCGGAACTGCGACCAGGTCTGCGGCACCGCCAGCGGGTATTTGTACTTCTCCCTGAACGCCGCCTGATGGCGCGGGTCGTTCAGCAGGTCGCGCCGGTAGTACATCACCTGGCCGTCGTGATCGTAGGCGACCATGTATTTCTTGCCGCCGTACGACAGCAGGCTGCGCGGGCCGGGCAACACGTCGTCGATGTTCCACTTCGGAAAGCGCGGGTCGTCGTAGAACTTGTCGTAGGACAGCAGATGCCCGCCTGCCACCATGTCGCCCAGCCACCAGCTGCCGGCGATCGACGCGTCGAACTTGCCGACGTGGTTGGTCATGTCGGAGATGATGGTCGGGAAGTGCTCGACGCCCGGCGCGCGTTCGATCTCGAGCTGTGCCCCGGTGGCGGCTTCGAACTCGTCCTTCACCTCGACCAGTGCCACGCTGATGGCGCTCTTGGTGGCGATCACGCTCAC
>DATEFR010000582.1:0-10542 GCA_035280545.1 Burkholderiaceae bacterium
GGGGCCTACTACGCCAAGGACGGACTGGCCAAGGGCCACTACGGGCTGGGCGACCTGGGCTACAACCGGCTGGGCAACGAAGGCGACCAGTACCTCGAGTTCGGCATCGGCAAGAAGTGGGACATCTCCGGGGCCAAGGTGGGCACCTACTGGATGCCCTACCTGTACAACGCCCAGTGCTGCAACAACTCGGGCACCAAGCAGGTGTACGCGGACATCAGCGGCTTGAGCTTCGCGCCCGAGCTGAGCTTCTGGGCCGGCCAGCGCTACCACCGCATCCAGGACGTGCACATCATCGACAACTGGTTGATGGAGGACGGCGACAACTTCGGTGCCGGCGTGGACGGCATCAAGCTCGGCTCGCTGGGCGGCACCCTGAACGTGGCGGTCTACACCGAAGGCACCACCGACAACAGCACCACCACCAGCAACGCCAAGCGGATGAACGTGCAGTTCCGCGACATCCCGGTGACCCCCGGGGGCACGCTGAACCTGACGGCCGGCTACATCCGCGGTGACTTCAACGACAAGAAGAACAGCTACGCGCTGGGGGCGCTGTACAACCAGAAGTTCGGCACCCTGACCAACTCGGTCTTCCTGCAAGGCTCCAACGGCCACGCCGACCTGCGCGGCAAGTTCTACGCGCTCAACGGCACGACCACCACCACCACCGGCAGCCCGTTCATCTGCACCACCACGCCCAACGCGGACGGCAGCTGCCCGACGGCCAACCTGGCGCCCAACCCGAACCAGACCACCACCACCTCGACCGCGTTCAACTCCGGGGCCAAGCAGTTCCGCATCGTCGATGCGATCAACTGGCAATCGGGCCCGTTCGGCGGCCAGGCGCTGGTGGGCTACCAGACGAGCAAGCCCGAGGACACCGGCTTGACGACCAAGAACCTGGCGATGGGCGGGCGGCTGTCGTACGGGATTGCGAAGAACATCAAGCTGTACGGCGACTTCAACATCGCCACGCTGAAGACCGACGGCTCGGAGAAGCAGCGCCTGGACAAGCAGACGATCGCCGTCGCGGTGGCACCGAACACCGACTTCTGGAGCCGCCCCGAGGTGCGCCTGTACCTGACCCGCGTGGGCGGCAACGACGCCTACAAGGCAACAGGCGCCTTCGGCACCCGCTCCAGCGCCATCCTCGCAGGCGTCCAGGTCGAGGCCTGGTGGGAGTGAGCGGCTCCCACTGAAGCGGCTGAACGCTAGCCGTTCAGCGAACGGCGTCGATCGCGGTGATCGTGATCGCGCCGTTCACCCGATCCGCGCTGAAGCGAACACGGTCGCCTTCCTTCAAGCCCTCGAGCATCTTCGGATCGGCGACGCGAAACACCATCGTCATGCCGGGCATCTCGAGGTTGGCGATCGGGCCGTGCTTCAGCGTCAGCTTGCCGGCGTCCTTGTCGATCTTGCGGACTTCGCCGTCGCTCTTCGCCGCTGCGGTCGCGGTAGGCGCGCCGGGCGCCGTCTGCGCTCGAGCGAGCGGTGCGGCCGCGATCAGCGCGGCCATCAGCAGGTTCAGGACTTTGGTCATCGGAATCTCCTGGGTCACTTGACCGTCACCGAGCCGACCATGCCGGCTTCGAAGTGACCGGGTTGCAGGCAGGCGAAGCGGAACTCGCCGGCCTTCGTGAACTGCCAGACGATCTCGCCGGTCGCCGACGGCCTGACGTGCGCGATGTTCGCGTCGGCGTGTTCCATCTCGGGGAACTTCTTCATCAGCTCGGCGTGTTCGGCAATCGCCTCTTTCGTTCCGAGCACCATCTCGTGCAGCAGCTGGCCGCCGTTGTGCACGACGAAGCGCACCGTCTCGCCGCGCTTCACCGCGATGCGCTCGGGCGTGAAGCGCATCGTGTCGGTCATCTCGACCTTGATCGTGCGCTGCACCTTCTTCGGGTTGCCTTCGCGGCCGAACGCGGTCTCTTCGACCTTGCGCGCGTCGTACTGGCGCGGCGCGGCCGGGTGCGCTTCATCGCCGTGAGCCCGGGCCGCGCCGACGGCGAATGCAAGCGCCGCGCCGACGAGCAGGGATTTGCGGAAATCGTTCATCTGGAGTCTTCCGTGGTGAGGTGATCGAGAGCGCGCTCAGTGCCCGTCGTGACCGGCATGCCCGCCGGGCTTGCGCACGTCGAGGGTCTGGTCGTCGGGCTTGGGCGCGGATGTGCGCGGTGCACGGGGTGCGGCATCGGCCGAACGGTCGTCGGCTCCGCCGTATTCGCGCGCGACCGTGCCGCTCGGGTGACGGAACCAGCCCGGATCGCGGTAGTCGCCTGGCTTCACGTCGTCGCGCACCTTGACGACGCTGAACATGCCGCCCATCTCCAGCGCGCCGAACGGGCCGGTGCCGGTCATCATCGGCAGCGTGTTGTCGGGCAGCGGCATCTCCATCTCGCCCATGTCGGCCATGCCCTTGTCGCCCATCGGCATGTACTCGGGCACCAGCTTCGTGATGCGCTCGGTCAGGCTGCGCACGTCGGCGCCGATGTAGTTCGGCAGGCCGTGGCCCATCGCGTTCATCGTGTGGTGCGACTTGTGGCAATGGATCGCCCAGTCGCCGGCGATCGCATCGAACTCGATCGCGCGCATCTGGCCGACCGCGATGTCGGTCGTGACCTCCGGCCAGCGCGCCGACTTCGGCACCCAGCCGCCGTCGGTGCCGGTGACCTCGAAGTGCGGCCCGTGCATGTGGATCGGGTGGTTGGTCATCGTCAGGTTGCCGACGCGGATGCGCACCCGCTCGCCGGTGCGCGCCACCAACGGGTCGATGCCGGGGAACACGCGGCTGTTCCAGGTCCACAGGTTGAAGTCGGTCATCTCGCTGGTACGCGGCGTCGCGCTGCCGGGCTCGATGTCGTAGGAGGCGAGCAGGAACGCGAAATCGCGGTCGACCTTGAGGCGGCGCGGGTCCTTCGGATGGACGATGAACAGCCCCATCATGCCCATCGCCATCTGCACCATCTCGTCGGCGTGCGGGTGGTACATCTGCGTGCCGGACCGCTGCAGCACGAACTCGTAGACGAAGGTCTTGCCCGGCGGAATGTGCGGCTGCGTCAGACCGCCGACGCCATCCATGCCGTTGGGCAACTGCATGCCGTGCCAGTGCACCGTGGTGTGCTCGGGCAGCTTGTTGGTCACGAAGATGCGGACGCGGTCGCCCTCGACCGCCTCGATCGTCGGGCCAGGGCTGGAGCCGTTGTAGCCCCACAGCCGGGCCTTCATGCCGGGTGCGAATTCGCGCACGACGGGCTCGGCGACCAGGTGGAATTCCTTGACCCCGTCTTTCATGCGCCAGGGCAGGGTCCAGCCGTTCAGGGTCGCGACCGGGTTGTAAGGGCGGCCGGTGGTCGGCACCAGCGGCGGCTGCATCGTCGGCGCCGTCTGCGTCACGGCTTCGGGCAGCGCGGCCGCGCTCGCTTGGCGGACTTCGCTGATCGCGGCCGCGCCGAGCAGGCCGGCGCCGGCCGCGCGGATGAAGTTTCTGCGGTTCGTCGTCATGGTGATGTGAGAGAGTCAGCGGCCGGCGCTCGCACCCGGCGAGCGAGCGGTCATCGCGGTCTGCAGGTCGGTCTGCGCGATCCAGTGGTCGCGCAGCGCTTCGACATACCCGGTCATGCCCGCGACCTGCTCGCGCGCATCGGCGAGCAGCGCGAACAGGTCGATCAGCATTCCGTTGTAGCGCAGCAGGTTCTCGTCGGAGATGCGCTTGCGCAGCGGCACGACCTCGTCGCGGTAGTGCTTCGCGAGCTCGTACGCGGTGCGGTAGGCGGCGTACGACTCGCGCACTTCGGAGCGCGCGCTGTTCGCGACATCGGCTGCGCGCGCGACGGCCTGCATGTACGTGGCCTCGGCACGCGCCGCGCGCGTGCTGCCGAAGTCGAACAGCGGCAGCTCGAGCTCGATCGTGTAGCCGTTCGCGCGCGGCTCGCCGGTGACGCTCTTGTTCTGGTAGCCGGCCTCCAGCACGTTGACGAAACGGGTCGCGCGGGTCAGGCCCAGCGATGCAGCGGTGGCCTCGGCGTTGCGGCGGGCCATCAGCACGTCCAGGCGCTTGTCCATCGCGATCTGCTCGGCGTCCTTCGTCTCGGCGGGCAGCGGCGGCAGCTCGGGCAAGCGCTCCGGAAGCTGGAACTCGAGTTGATCGCCCGACAGACCGAGCAGCCGCACCAGCCGCTCGCGCTCGGCGACCACCTGGTGCCGTGCCCGCGCGAGCTGCGCGAGCGCATCCGCCTGGAACGCCTGCTCGCGCATCTGGGCGAGCTTGCTGACGTTGCCGGCCTGCTGCATGCGCCGGCCGAGCTCGCTGGACGCGTCGGCCGCGTCCTTCACGCGCTCGTAGTAGCCCGCAAGCTCGCGGGCCGCGACCGCCGCGAAATACGCGCGGCGGGTCTGCGCGGCGAGGCCGACCGCGTCATACGCGGCCTGGTACTGCGCCTGCTCGAAACGCCGCGCCTCGAGCCGCTGCGCGAGCGGCAGCGTCAGCAGCCCCAGCACGTCGAACATCACCGCGCGATCGATCTCGACCGTGCCGCCGGCTTCGCGCAAGCGACCGAAGCTGAACGACGGGTTGCGCAGCCGGCCGGCGCGCACCAGTTCCGATTCGGCGATGCCGAGCTCGGCAAAGCTCGCCTGCAGGCCGCGGTTGTTCAGAAACGCGAGCTCGACCGCGCCGTCGGCCGTGAGCGGCTGCGCGAGCAGCTCGGCGATGCGCCCGCGCGCCGCGTCGGCATCGGCCGGCGTGCGTTGCCACGCGACGTTCTGGCCGCTGCGCTCGCGCGTCATCCCGGCGACCGAGTCGAAGCCGCCGTCGGGCGAGAACGACGCGCAGCCGGAGAGCAGGGCGAGCACCAGCGCCGAAGCGCCGGCTCGCCGTGTCCATGAAAGGTTCTTCATCGTAGGAAGCATCTGGACCGCCCGATCGAGGGCGGATGGCTCGCGCTCGTGCGCCATGCGTGCGCACGAGCTCCCGCGGGCCTCTCAGCGGAGGCCGATCCGGGTCAGATGCTTCGGGGAGGGCGCTCGGGGCCGCCCGAGACGAAACTCGGCGCGGCGGCACGAAGCTCGGGGAACGAGGTGCTCGTGTAGTCCGACGGCGAGGGGAGCGTCGGGGCGCTGCTGGGCAGCGGTGTCGCCGAGCAGAACGCCGCGCACAGGTTGCAGGTGTTGTCGTCGGACGTGGCGTGCGCGGTCGCATCCGAGGGCACGTGATGGTGCTGCGCGTGATCGTGTGCGGCCGGCTCGTGCGCGGCATGGGCCTGCGCCTGCGCAGCGCCCAGTGCAGGCGGGCACAGCATTGCCGCGGCCATCGCACCCCGGATGGGGAGCAGCACCGCCAACAACACCAGCAATCCGATGCGCAACGCGTTCTTCACGACGATTCAGGCTAGCACACGACAGCGGCGGACTCTAAACCTTGACCGCATGGCAAGGTCAAGCGTGACGCTGTCGCCTGGCGGGTTGCAACCCGGCCGGCAACTCGTCGGCGAGCTGGTCGATGATCGGGCAGTCAGGCCGGTCGTCGCCATGGCAGCAGTGCACCAGGTGCTGCAGCGTCTCCTTCATCGCCTGCAGCTCGCGCACCTTCTGCTCGAGCTCGTCGATGTGCGCTTGCGCAAGCGCCTTGACCTGGCGGCTGGGCCGGCGCCGGTTCTGCCATAGGCCCAGCAGCTCGCGGATCTGCTCGATCGAGAAGCCCAGGTCGCGCGAGCGCCGGATGAAGCGCAGCGTGTGCACCTCCTTGTCGCCGTACTGCCGGTAGCCGGACTCGGTGCGGCTCGCCTGCGGGAACAGGCCGACGCTTTCGTAGTGGCGGATCATCTTCGCCGAGACGCCCGAGGCGCGCGCGGCTTCGCCGATGTTCATGGGACTGCTTTCGCTCATGGGGACACCCTCACCCCTGGCCCTCTCCCGCAAGCGGGAGAGGGAGACGATCGCCTCGACTTGCTCCCTCTCCCACTTGCGGGAGAGGGAGACGACCGCCTCGACTTGCTCCCTCTCCCGCTTGCGGGAGAGGGTTGGGGTGAGGGTAACGTGCTCATGCGGTGGTCCTCATGTCGGCCGCCCCGCGCCAGCGCCGCAGCAGCAGCGCATTGGTCACGACGCTGACGCTGCTGAACGCCATCGCCGCGCCGGCGATCACCGGGCTCAGCATGCCCAGCGCCGCCAGCGGAATGCCCAGCACGTTGTAGGCGAACGCCCAGAACAGGCCTTGTTTGATCTTCGCGTAGGTGCGGCGCGAGACGTCGATCGCGTCGGCGACCAGCCGCGGGTCGCCGCGCATCAGCGTGATGCCGGCGGTCTCCATCGCGACGTCCGCACCGCTGCCCATCGCGATGCCGACGTCGGCGGCGGCCAGGCTGGGCGCGTCGTTGATGCCGTCGCCGACCATCGCGACGATGCGACCGCCCGTGCGCAGGCCTTGCACGACCGCGGCCTTGTCGCCCGGCAGCACGCCGGCATGCACCTCGGCGATGCCCAGCGCGTCGGCGACGACCTGCGCGGCACCGCGGTTGTCGCCGGTCAGCATCACGGTCTGCACGCCCAGTTGCCGCAGCCGCGCGATCGCGGGCTGCGACCACGCCTTGATCGTGTCGCCGAATGCCAGCAGGCCCAGCAGCCGCGGCGCGTTGTCATCACGGCGGATCAGCCAGGCCAGCGTGCGCCCCTGCTGCTCGAGTCGCGCAGCCTCGTCGGCGAGCGTGCCCTCGGCGGCCAGGCCCAGCTCGTGCAGCAAGCGGCCGCTGCCGAGCAGCAGCGATTGGCCGGCGACCGTCGCTTCCAGCCCGCGGCCGGGCAGGGCCTGCGCGTCGCGCACCGGCGGCAGGGCCAGGCGTTCGGCGCGTGCCGCATCCAGCACCGCGCGTGCGAGCGGGTGCTGGCTGGTGCTCTGCAGCGCCGCGGCGAGGCGCAGCAACTCGTCGCGCGCGATGCCGTCGGCCGGCAGCGTGGCCACGAGCGCCGGTTTGCCGTCGGTCAGCGTGCCGGTCTTGTCGAACGCGACCGTCGCGATCGAGTGCGCGAGCTCGAGCGCGAGCGCGTCCTTGATCAGGATGCCGCGGCGCGCCGCGACGCCGGTGCCGGCCATGATCGCGGTCGGCGTCGCCAGCCCGAGGGCGCACGGGCATGCGATCACCAGCACCGCGACCGCGTTGATCAGCGCCCGTTCCGCATCGCCGGCCAGCGCCAGCCACGCGCCGAACGTGACGAGCGCGATGCCCAGCACGACCGGCACGAACACCGCGCTGACCCGGTCGACGACGCGCTGGATCGGCGCCTTCGCCGCCTGCGCCGACTCGACCATGCGGATGATGCGCGCCAGCGTGGTCTCGGCGCCGACGGCCAGCGTCTCGACCAGCAGCAGGCCTTCGGCATTGACCGAGCCGCCGGTGACGCCGGCGCCCGGTGCCTTGGCGACCGGCAGGCTCTCGCCGGTGATCAACGACTCGTCGACATGGCTGCGGCCTTCGACGACCGCGCCGTCGACCGGGATGCGGTCGCCGGGCCGCACGACCACGAGGTCGCCGGGCGCGACCCGTTCGACCGGAATCTCGATGTCCACGGTCGCCTCGCCATCGCGGCCGCGGCGCCGTACGCGAGCGGTCGTCGGCCGCAGCGCGTTCAGCGCGCGGATCGCGTCGGTCGTCTGCCGCTTCGCCCGGCCCTCGAGCCATTTGCCGAGCAGCACCAGCGTGATGACCGCGGCAGATGCCTCGAAGTACAGGTGCGGTGTCATCCCGTCGTGTTCCGCGTGCTGGAGGAGCAGGTAGGCCGACAGGCCGTACGCGGCCGAGGTGCCGAGCGCGACCAGCAGGTCCATGTTGCCGCTGCCGGCGCGCACCGCCTTCCAGCCGGCGCGATAGAAGCGTGCGCCCAGCCAGAACTGCACGGGGGTTGCAAGCGCGAGCTGGGCCCAGCCGGGCAGCATCCACGCGATGCCGAGCAACTGCAGCAGCATCGGCGCGACCAGCGGCAGCGTCAGCACGCTGCTCACGGCGACCGGCCACCAGTCGGGCAGCCAGCCCGTACGCGGCGCCAGTGCCGGCGACGGGGCTTGCGCGGCGAGCGGCGTCGCGCTGTAGCCGGCTTTCTCGATGGCCGCGGCCAGCGCCGCGACCGGCACCGTCGCCGCGGCCTGCACGGTCGCGACCTCGGTGGCCAGGTTCACGGCGGCCGACGCGACGCCCGGCACTTTTGCCAGTGCTTTTTCGACTCGCGCGACGCACGATGCACAGGTCATGCCGCCGACCTGCAGCCGTATGCTGTCGGCTGCGTGGGAGGAGGATGGAATGGCGATGGAGGTGTCCATGGACGGTGATCTTCCAGCTTCCCATCATGGTAAGGTCAAGCCGGCCATTTGAAAGAGGCCACTGGTCGTGGGGTGGGGCGCTTGACCTTCCCACCATGGAAAGCCTGACACTGTCTGCCGATTCGATTCAACCGGAGCCCACGATGATCGCTTTCGAAGTCCAGGACATGAGCTGCAACCACTGCGTCGGCGCGATCACCCGCGCGGTGAAGGGCGTCGACCAGGACGCGACGCTGCAGGTCGACCTCGCGACGCATCGCGTCCGGATCGAGCCGGCGTCGGCCGGCGCCGACGAGATCGCCGAGGCGATCCGCGACGCCGGGTACACGCCGGTGCCGGTCGCCGCCTGAGTTCCTCCGCGATCCGGCGTTGGCCTCGCTAGCCGTCGCCGCTCGAGCGCTGCTGCTGCCGCGCGGCACGCGCGACGATGCGCTGCCGCTGCTGATCGCCCGCGCGCTGCGCGCGGTCGTCGACGGCTGCATGGCCGTGCTGCTGCCGGCCTATCTGCTCGCGCTGGGGCTCAGCGTGTTCGAGGTCGGCGTGATCGCGACCGCGACACTGCTGGGCTCGGCGCTCGCGACCGTCGCGGTCGGCGTGTGGGGCCACCGCGCCGCCTCGCAGCGCCTGCTGCGCGCGGCCGCCGTGCTGATGACGCTCACCGGCCTTGCGTTCGCCGGCTTCACGGCGTTCTGGCCGCTGCTGGTCATCGCGTTCGTCGGCACGCTGAATCCCGGTGCCGGCGATGTCAGCGTGTTCCTCCCGCTCGAGCATGCGCGGCTCGCATCCGCCGCCGACGGCGACGCCCGCACCGCGCTGTTCGCGCGCTACAGCGTGCTCGGCGCGGTGTGCGCGGCGCTGGGTGCGCTGGTCGCCGGCGTGCCCGATGCGGTCCAGCGGTTCGGCGGCATCGCGCGCACCGATGCGCTGCGCGCGATGTTCCTGCTGTACGCGGCCGTCGGCGCAGGCGTGTGGTGGCTGTATCGCGGCCGGGCAGGGCCCGTTGCGCGAGGAGCGGCGACGACGCAGGCGCGCAAGGCCGTCGAAGCCGCGCCGCTGGGCCCGTCGCGCGGCATCGTGATCCGCCTCGCCGCGCTGTTCAGCATCGATGCGTTCGCCGGCGGCCTGGTCGTCAACTCGCTGCTGTCGCTGTGGCTGCTGCAGCGCTTCGGCCTGTCGCTGCCGCAGATCGGCGCGTTCTTCTTTGTCGCGGGGCTGCTGAGCGCCGCCTCGCAACTGGTGGCGCCGTGGGTCGCGCGGCGTTTCGGTCTGCTGAACACGATGGTGTTCACGCACATCCCCTCGAGTCTCTTTCTGGTCGGCGCCGCGCTGGTGCCGGCCGCGTGGCCGGCCGCGGCGCTCGGGCTGCTGTTGCTGCGCAGCGCACTGTCGCAGATGGATGTGCCGACGCGCACCGCCTACGTGATGGCCGCCGTGACGCCGCCCGAGCGACCGGCCGCGGCGAGCTTCACCGCGGTGCCGCGCAGCCTCGCGGCAGCGCTCAGCCCGTCGATCAGCGGTGCGCTGCTCGCGGCCGGCTGGCTCGCGACGCCGCTGGTTGCCTGCGGGCTCGCGAAGATCGCCTACGACCTGCTGCTGTGGCGCGCGTGCCGGCGGGTTCCGCTGGCCGCCGAATAACCAGCCGCGGCATGCCGATTGCCGAAAAAGGGGGAGGCACCGCATTGGGTGCAGCCATACCTGTGTCTATCCATGCGGCTCGTGAATCGTCCGCCACCGTCCAACCCGGAGCTTCCGGCGGCCAGCGGCCACGATGCTCCCGTTCCTGAGCGCACGCCGTCGCAGGCTTCTGCGACGGCGGCTGCGGCCGGCCTCGTCCCGACATGGCGATCGCATTGGGCCTGGCAGGGCGTGTTCTGGATCGCCCTGATCGCGTTCGTCAAGGAAGCGCAGCCGGTGCTCGCGCCGCTGGTCGTCGCCATCGTGCTCGCGTTCCTGCTGTCGCCCTCGGTGCGGGCGTTGCGGCGGCGCGGGATGCACGAGGCGATTGCCGCGGCCGTGGTCGTGGCGGTGCTGATCGTGGGCTGCGCGAGCCTGGCGAGCGCGCTGGCCACACCGGCCGCGCAATGGTGGGAACGCACGCCGGCGATGGTTGCGCAACTGGTCGATCGGCTCGATCGGCTGCGTGCCGACTTTCCGATCGGCGCGCCGCCCAGCGTGCGAGCGCCGTCACCGCCCAGCAGCCCCGCGCCGACGCCGGTGCGCCGATCCGCGGA
>DATEFR010000583.1:0-9164 GCA_035280545.1 Burkholderiaceae bacterium
CGTCGCGCGCCGGGGCCAGCTGCTGCATGGCCGCGAACACCTGGTCGACCCGCCGCGCGAGCAGCAGGTGGCTGGCCGTGTAGACGCCGAGGGCGAGCAGGCCCAGCAGCAGCAGCGCACCGAGCGCGAGGCGGCGTTTCAGCGGCGACGTCCCCGGCGGCACGGCCGTGCGCAGCGGCGCCGACAGCGTGACCGGCGGATGCGGCAAGGCCTGGTAGACGCGCCGGCGCAATGCCTCCAGGCGCTGCGTCGCGTCGGGCGAACCGCGCAACGCGCCTTGCAGGCCGAGACTCAGGCACGCGTGGTACAGCTCGAGCAGCGCGCGGTTTTCGTCCGGCCGCTCGGCCAGCCGCGACAGCAGTTGCAGGACCTTGGTGCTGCCGTCGCGCTCGCCATGAAAGCGCTGCAGCAGCCCGGCACCGCCGATGCCCCACGGCGTGTCGTCGACCGCCTCGTCGATCCACACGCACAGCAGGTAGCTCGCGGCGACGACCCGGCGCTCGTCGCAGCCCGCGGCCGCGGCATCGCGCTCGAAACGGGCCACGGCGGCCACCAGCGCCAGCTTCATCGCCTCGGGGGCGTCGAGCGCGGAGTGGCGCAGTTGCGTGGCCAGCGTGATCAGCGGACGGGCGTGCGCGAGCAGTGCACGCGCCGAGCGGCTGTCGTCTCCGGCCGGCGGCAGGGTCTGGATCGCGATCGACGCCGGCAGCGGCAGGGAGCTCATCACGAACGCCGCTTGCGCCGCCGTTGCGTCGCGCCTGGGCATCAGCGTGTCCAGGCCAGTTGCACCTGGCGCGCCTGCGCGTCCAGACGCGCAGGCGGCACCACTTCGTCCGACGGCAGCACGAGCACGCTGCGCCATTGCGAGCGCTCGAGCTCGCGGTAGGCGGCGAACACCGCCACAAAGCGCGCATCGCTGCCGAGCGCGAGCACGAGCTCGCGCGTTTCGCCGGGCCGCAAGTGCAGCATCTCGCGGCGCAGCAAGGCCGCGCCGAGGACGGCCTCGTCGTTGTCGTACAGGCTGTCGAAGGTCGCGCGTTGGAAGGCATCGGCATCGCGCAGCAGGTACACGCGCAGCGCCAGCGACGCCGAGCCCTGCAGCTTGTCGGTGTTGAGCAACCGTTCGGCCTGCAGGCTCAGGCGCAGCGTGCGCGTGGCCTTGTTGTTGGTGTTGTTGTCGACGCGCGCGGTCGGCCCAGCGGGTGCTGTCGCGGGCGCGATCTTCGCGAGCGTGGTCGTCTCGCCGCCGGCACCGGCATTGAAGACGAAGTTGACGACCATCGAGGTGTTGACCCACGGGATCTGCCGCTCCTGCGTTTCGCGCAGCACCTTCACGCGAACGTTCTTCAGCATCTCCTCGACCTCGACACCCTCGGCGCGCATCTCCTGCGCGAGGTTGCGCGTGTAGATGCTGTTGGTGCCCGGCGGACCGTCTTCGGCCACGCGCCCCGGTGCGGCCGAGAACGCAATCAGCGCGCCCGGCGCCGCGGTTTCGGCGAGCCCGCGCGCGACGCGGATGCTGCGCGTCTTGCCGCTGCTGAACGGGTTGTCGCGGCAGGCGTCGATGATGAAGATGCGGGCACGCGGACGCACCCGGTCGATGCGGCTGAGCAGCGCCTCCTCGAGGTCGATCGCCTCGTCCTTGACCTCGTCTTCGTCGCGCAGGTTCAGGTCCACCGGCAGCAGGTAGTTGCGCCGGTCGATCTGCATGCCGTGGCCCGCGTAGTAGAAGACCGATGCACTGTCGTCGTCTTCCATCGTGCGGCCGAAGTCGCGCAGCGCGCGCCGGAAATCGGGCCCCTTGAGGTTGTAGCGGGCGTCGACCTGGAAGCCCAGCGCCGCGAGTGTCGACGCGATCAGCCGCGCATCGTTTTCCGGATTGGCCAGCGGCGCCTGCGCGTACTGCCCGTTGCCGATCACCAGCGCGACCCGGCGCGCACGCGCTGCGGCGGCCTGCGCGAACGCGCGCGAGGCCCCACCCGCCAACCCGAATGCCGGCACGAAACTCAGCAGCAGGCGGCGGCGGATCATTCGATCTGAACCCTCTGATGGCAGCGGCGGCAGCGCACGGACGGACCCGCCCGGATTTTCCCGCCGAGCGGCGCCCGCCTGGCGCCCGGCCACGCGGTTCTCCCTAGAAAGAAGTGTGCGCCTCGGGTGCGCTGCGCTGCAATCGCCGCGTCAGCCGCAGACGCCCTGGGCCCGGTTCTTGAAGCAGAACTCGGTCGTCAGGCTGGACGACTCCCACGGCACCTGGACCCGCTGCGTTTCCTGTGCCACGGCGATCCGCACCCGCTTGAACAGCTGCTCGACCGGCAATCCCGGGGTCGACAGATTGGCGAGCAGGTGCTTCGCGTAGATGCTGTGGTCGCCGGTGGCCCCATCGAGCGCAATGCCGTTCGGCGCTGTCGAGAACGCGACCAGCGTGCCGACCGGCGCGTCCAGCGGCGCCAGCCCGGCTGGCGTGACGCCGCGGAACTTCAGGCGCCGGCCGTCGGGGCCGACGATCACGCCGCCGGCGAAGGGGTTCACGCGGCAGGCGTCGAGCACGACGATGTTCAATCCTTGCTTGATGCCGGCGAGCCGGTCGAGCAGCTCGTTGACATCGGCGGTCTTCGCCGCGATCTCGTCTTCGCTCTGCGGCTCGGCATCGACCGGCAGCAGGTAGTTGCGGCCCTTCGCCTGGATGCCGTGGCCGGCGTAGAACAGCAGGCGCACCGAGCTCGTCGCGGCGCGCAGCGAAAACGCCCGCAGCGATTCGATCAGGTCGACGAGCGAGGTGTTCTCGCGCAGCGTGACCTCGTAGTCGAGCTGCTTCAGGCTGGCCGCGACGGCGCGCGCGTCGCTGACCGGGTTCTTCAGCGGCGCCGATCGGTACGCGCCGTTGCCGATCACGAGCGCAATCCGTTTGTCACTCGGTTTGTCGTTCGGCGCTGCTGCCAGCACCGGCAGCAGGCTCGCCGCAAACGGCATCGCCAGTGCACGCAGCACGCCACGCCGCCCGATCGTGTCCATCGTCTTCACTCCCGCGGCGGCAGGCCCGGCGCGAGCGCAACGGCCTGCACGATCGGATCGGACTTGAGCTTGTCGGCGATCGACGCCTCCTTGCCCGCCGGCACGACCACGTAGTAGTCGCCCAGCTGCCCGGGACCGCCGCTGAGCCGGCCCTGCACCGACATCAGCAGATGCCGGATGTCAGCCTCCTTCGCGTCGGGTGCGAAGTTGATCTTCAGCATCGGGCCTTCCTTCGCGATGCTGGCTCTCAGCGCGCGCACCTCGTTCGCATCGTCCTCGCTGGCGTTGTGCATCTGCAGGATCACGCCGCCCTGCACCGCGATGATCGCGAGCCCGGCCAGCGCCATCGCCGGCCGCATCTGCAGGAAGCCGAACATCGCCATGAAGCGCTCGGCAAAGGTCGGCTGATCGCCGCGGATCAGCGTCATCGCCTTGGCCAGGCCTATCGTCGCCGGCACGGCCGGCGCGTTGTCGTGGATGCGGCGCTGCAGCGAGCGGTACCAGTCGATCTCGGAGGCTGCCTCCGGGTGCTCCTTCAGGTAGCTCTCGAACCAGGCACGGTCGTCGCCACCCAGCGTGCCGTTGACGTAGAACGCCACCAACTCGTCGAAACGGCGTTCAGTCATGATGCCGCTCCCACCGGCATCTCGCCGTCGCGCTCGACCATCAGCTTCAGGCAGTTCTTGATCTTCTGCCGGGCATGGAACAGGCGGGTCTTCACGGTGTTCTCGGGGCAGCCCTGGACGGCCGCCACTTCGGCGAGCGACAAGCCTTCGAAGAACACCAGGTGCATGCACTCGCGGTGTTCGTCGGAGAGCTTGCCCATGCAGGCCTGGACGCCGCTGCTGCGCTGCTTGGCGGCGAGCTCGGCAAAACCGTCGGGGGTGTCGGCTGGGGCGATGTCGGCGATGTCGTCGAGATCGTCGTGCAGCTCGTCGGGGCGGCGGCTGCGATAGGCCATCAGCGCCTTGTTGCGCGCAATGCCGATCAGCCAGGTGCCAAATTGGGAATCGCCGCGAAACCGCGCCGGCGCTCTCCAGACTTCGTACATCGTGTCCACCAGTATCTCCTCGGCTCGACCATGATCGTTGACCATGTTCAGCACGTAGGCGAAGACCTTGCGGCTGAACGCTTTGTACAACTCACGGAAGGCGGCCTCGTCTTGCCGTCCGATCCGTTCGAGCAGTTTGCTGACCCGGTCGTTGTCCATGGCGGGTGTCGGCTGCGGTGGCACGGATGAATATATACCCGGCACCGCGGCTCGCCACGCCTTCCGTCAGGGGGTTGATGACCTTGGGTTGCGGCAGGCCGCCGAACGGTTCAATGTTTCTTCAGGACCCGGCGGACCGGGTCACTGCAGCGTGCGCGGGATCACGACCGGAACCGCGTATTCCCGGCCGATCAGCGTGCGGGCGAACAGGTAGCTGTTGCGCAGCGACGTGCTCAGGGCGTCGAGGTCGACGCGGCCAGCCGCGTCGCAATCGAACGCGTAGCCGCGGCCTTCCTTGTGCAGGTGCTGGAAGCGCAGCTGGAAGCGGCCGGCAGCGGGGAGGATGGGGAGCGTGGTGCTGGTGTTCATGATCGTCTCCTGGAAAGCGTGGGGGAGTCGAACATGGGTTGCGCGCCGGTCGCGCCAGGTTCAAATCGGCGATAGCCGGCAATCGCGGCCAGGACTCCTCGCATTGGGTACATTCGTGAGCCTCGTGTAGCGCCGCGGCATTCACTCAGCATGATCGCTTCCAAGTCGCCTGTGTCGAGCTGGACCAGCCCTGCGGGGCTGCGCATCGAGTGCCATGAAAACGGCACGCTGGGCCGCCTGGCCTTCGGCGACATCGCGGTGAACCTGTTCGCCGGCAATGCGCTCGAAGCGGGCCCGGCCAACCTGGTGCTGCGCCGCCACGTTGACGCGGCGACGGCCGCCGCCCAGAGCACGCTGTTGCTGGGGCCGCGCAGCCCGACCTGCTGGCGCATCGCTCCCGACGCGGGCCGGCTCGAGGGCGCCGGCCAGTGGCAAGGGCTGCGCTATCGCGTCGCGCTGCGGCTCTCGGCGGCTGCGGCCGCGTGGTTCTGGCATGTGCAGGTCGAGAACGCCGGGGCCGATCCGGTTCGCTTCGACTTGCTGATGCTGCAGGACCTCGCGCTGGCGCCCTACGCGGCCGTGCGGCTGAACGAGTACTACGTCAGCCAGTACGTCGACCACACGCCGCTCGCGCATCCCGAGCGCGGAACGGTGCTCGCCTCGCGACAGAACCAGGCGGTGGGCACGCGCCATCCGTGGTGCGTGATCGGGTCGCTGAACCGCTGCGTGGCCTATGCGACCGACGCGTTGCAGGTGCATGGCCTGGCCAGCCGCGCCGGCCTGCCCATGCCCGGGCTGCTGCAGGGCCTGCCGGCCGCGCGGCTGCAGCACGAGCATGCGATGGCGGCGCTGCAGGACGCGATCTGCGAGCTCGCGCCGGGCGAGTCGGCCGATCTGGGCTGGTTCGGCCACTTGCAGGACCATCATCCGCAGGCGACGTCGGCCAGCGACCTGTCCTTCGTCGACGCGGCGCTCGCGCTGCCCGAGGCGCAGCCGCCGTCATGGCCGGCCGACCGCCCCACGGCGGCGCCCATATCGAACCTCTTTGCGACTGCCCCGCTGCTGCCGGCACTGGACTTGGACCAGGAAGCACTGGCTGCGCTGTTCGGCGGCGAGCGGCGCCACGTCGAGCGCGCTGCAGACGGGCGCACGCTGGCCTTCTTCCACGGCGAGAACCGCCACGTCGCATTGCGCGCGAAGGAGCTGGCGGTGCTGCGTCCGCACGGCCAGGTGCTGCGCACCGGCACGCTGCCCGCGCCCGACGAGAGCGCGCTCACATCGACCGTGTGGATGGGCGGCGTGTTCCATTCGATGCTCACGCAGGGTCACGTCAGCATCAACCGCTGCCTGTCGACCGTGCGCAGTTATCTCGGGCTGTTCCGTGCCCAGGGCTTGCGCGTTTTCGTCGAGCTGAACGGGAGCTGGCATCTGCTGGACCAGCCCTCGGCCTTCGAGATGGCGCCCGATGCGTGCCGATGGATCTACCGCCATGCGGGCGGCTGCATCGAAGTGCGCAGCCAGGCGCACAGCGAGCCGCATGCGTTCAGCCTGGGCATCGAGGTCGTCGACGGGCCCGCGATGCGCTGTCTGGTCTGCCTGCATGTGGCGCTGAACGGCGACGACGGCTGCACGCCCGGGCGCGTGCACAGCCGGCGCGACGGCGCAGCGGTGCTGCTGGCGCCCGCGCCGCAAAGCGAACTGGGGCGGCGCTTTCCGCAAGGCCACTGGCGCATAGCGCCGGCCGGCGCGACGGTGATCGAGCAGGTCGGCGGCGACGAGACGCTGTTCCTCGACGGCATGACGCGCGAGCATCCCTACCTGACGCTCACCACGGCCGCGGCGCGGTCGGCCCGCTTCGTGCTGTCCGGCCGATTGGTCACCGACGGGCCCGACGTGCCCGACGCCGATGCCTACACGGCCGCACCGGCGCAGCTGGCCGCAGCCCTGCGGATCCATGCGCCGGTCGAGAGTCCACTCGCGGCCCGCGTCAACGCCCTGGCCGAGCTGCTGCCCTGGCTCCGCCAGAACGCCCTGGTGCACTACCTCGCGCCGCGCGGCCTGGAGCAGTTCTCGGGCGGCGGCTGGGGCACGCGCGACGTCTGCCAGGGCCCGGTCGAGCTGCTGCTTGCGCAGGGCCACACGGCCCCGATGCGCGAGCTGCTGCTGCGCGTGATGAGAGCCCAGGGGACCGATGGCGACTGGCCGCAGTGGTTCATGTTCTTCGAGCGCGATGCCGCGATCCGCGCAGGCGACTCGCATGGCGACATCGTCTTCTGGCCGCTGCTCGCGCTCGCGCAGTACCTGATCGCGAGCGGCGATGCCGCCATCCTGGACGAGCGCGTGCCGTTCTTCTCGGCGCGCCGCGCCGCACGTGTGCCGGCCGGCCACGACGTCTGGCAGCACGTCTTGCGCGCCCTCTCGGTGATACGCCAGCGCACCATCGCCGGCACGGCCCTGGCCGCCTATGGCCACGGCGACTGGAACGACGCGCTGCAGCCCGCCGACCCGACGATGCGCGACCACATGTGCAGCGCCTGGACGGTGACGCTGCACCACCAGACCTTGACGACGCTGGCGCGCGCGCTGCGGCAGATCGGCCGCACGCCTGCCGCGGCGCGGCTCGAGCGCCAGGCCGCCGCCGTCCGCCGCGATTTCGCGCGGCTGCTGCTGGTCGACGACGTGCTCGCCGGCTACGCGCTGTTCGGCGAGAACCGATCGACCGACGCCGCCGCGCCGCTGCGCTATCTGCTGCACCCGCGCGACGAGACGACCGGCGTGCGCTACAGCGCGCTGGCGATGATCCACGCGATCCTCGAAGGGCTGTTCGATGCCGAACAGATGCGGCACCACCTGCGCCTCATAGCCGAGCACCTGAGCGGGCCCGACGGCGTGCGCCTGTTCGACCGGCCGCTGCCCTACCACGGCGGGTTGCAGAAGCACTTCCAGCGGGCCGAGAGCGCCAGCTTCTTCGGGCGCGAGATCGGGCTCATGTACACGCACGCCCACCTGCGCTATGCGCAGGCGCTGGCGCATGTCGGCGAAGCCGAGCGCTTCTTCCACGCGCTGTGCCAGGCCAATCCGATCGGACTGCGGGAGATCGTCCCGATGGCCAGCCTGCGGCCCTCGAACTGCTACTACTCGAGCTCGGACGCTGCATTTGCCGATCGCGACCAGGCGAGCCGCGAGTACGAGCGCGTGCGACTGGGCACGATCAGCCTGGACGGCGGCTGGCGCGTGTATTCGAGCGGCGCCGGCATCCTGGCCAGCCTCGTCGTGCGCCACTTGCTGGGCCTGCGCCTCGAGGCCGATGCCTTGCTGATCGACCCGGTGCTGCCCGCTGCGCTAGCCGGGCTGCGCGTCAGCGTCGTGCTGCGGCAGCACGAAACCGAGATCGTCTACCGCGTGCGGGCGCCGGGTTGCGGGGTGACGGCATTGCGCCACGACGGCCGGCCGCTCGCCTTCATCGAGGACCCGAACCCCTACCGGCGCGGCGCGGCGCGCGTGTCGCTGCGCGACCTGGACGGCGCGCAGGCGAGCGCGCGCCGGCGCGAACTCGTGGTGGAGGTCGGAAAGGCGGAAGCCGGATAGGCGGAAGCCGGAGAAATCGCGGCGTGAAGCGATCTTCGAACGATGCCGACTCCAAGGGGCCACGCCTGCCGCTGAGCCTCGATGACGCACAGCGCGTCGTCGCCGAGGCTCGGGCGAGCACGGTCGTGCTGGTCGAAGGCTGGAGCGATCAGGCCGCGGTCGAGACGCTGGCCCACCGCCTCGGCCTGGATCTGCGGGCCCTCGCGACCGTCGTTCTGCCCATCGGCGGCGCCACCAACGCGCAGCGGTTTGCCGCCTGCTTCGGCACGCAAGGGTTGCGGCTGCGGCTGGCCGGCCTGTACGACCTTCCGGAAGAGCGCCACTTTCTGCGTGCGGTCCGTGCAGGCATGGCGGCCCCGGTTCCGAGCCAGGCCGATGCCCAGACCCTGGGCTTCTATGCCTGCAACGCGGATCTCGAAGACGAAATGATCCGCGCGCTCGGGCCGCAAGCGGTCGAGCAGGTCATCGCGGCCGAAGGCGAGATCGGCGCGTTCCGGCGATTCCAGGTGCAGCCGGCACAGCACGGCCGCTCGGTGGATGCGCATCTGCGGCGCTTCATGGGCACGAGGGCGGGCCGCAAGATCCGCTATGGGACCTTGTTGGCCGCAGCGCTCGATCTGGCCAACATCCCCTCGCCGCTGTCGCAGCTGATGTTGCGCCTGGCTTCCGGCAGGTGACGGGCGATGACTGCGCCCGACTTCAGCGCGTCGCAGCCTGGCTCTTCACCAGCGCCAGTGTTTGCGAACAGATCATGTCGCGGTTGGGGGTGGACTTGATGCCGGCATAGAAGGACTCGCCTTCTTTGCGACCCTGAAGGAAGACTTGCTCGATGTTGACGCCCAGGCTGGCGTAGAGCTGCTCGCCTCCCTTGGTATCGGCATCGAATCGCGCCTTGTAGGCCGCCAGCGTCTCCGCTGACGCGCCGCAATGCTCGGCGACCTGATAAGTCTTTCCGCTGGAAAGCCCGCCGGTCACGATCATC